>JADLBI010000176.1 GCA_020847775.1 Opitutaceae bacterium | reverse complement strand
TGGTTAGGCATGACAGGGTGAGTTCGGATTCTGGCCGACGGTCTGGCTGATGGCAAAGCCGGATGCGCGTTCGTGGCGTGGTTCATGCTCGCATTCTAGCGATCCCGTCGGTCAATTGATGTCTGACCCTCATGTCTCAGGCGAGAAAACTTCCCCAAACTCGTCCTCCGTTGGAGCGAATGCTGCGCATTCACGCTCTGCTGCAACAAGACAAGAGGCCCAATTGCTCGACACTGGCGAAGCAGTTGGAAATCTCGACCAAGACCGCCCAGCGCGACTTGGAGTTTATGCGCGACCGGCTGGAACTGCCCGTTGAATACGACCCGGCCACGCGTGGCTACGGCTACACGGAAGAAGTGGTCAACTTTCCGACGGTGCAGGTGAGCGAAGGCGAAGTGGTCGCGCTGTTGGTCGCGCAAAAAGCGATGGAGCAATACCGGGGCACGCCGTTCGAAAAGACCCTGCGTCGGGCGGTCGAGAAACTGGCCGCCGGGTTGGAGGACGAGGTCAGCTTCAGGCAGGCTGACATCCTCGACACGTTCTCCTTCCACGCCTTCGGCGTTGCGCCGGTGGAGCCGGCGGTATTCGAGCGACTGGCCAGGGCTGTGCGCGCCCGGCGCGAGGTGACCTTCGACTACACCAAACCTAAGACGGGCCGGACCGAGAGCCGGCGAGTGCAACCCTGGCACTTGGCCAATATCGAGCAGTGCTGGTATCTCATTGTCCGCGACCCGGCGAAGGACGCGGTGCGGCATTTCGCGCTACCGCGGATCAAGGCGGTCAAGATTGAGCATAAAACCTTCCGTTGGCCGGCGGAGTTTTCACCACGAGAGTATTTCGCCACGGCTTTCGGCGCGTATGCGGGCGGCAAGCCGCAGGAGGTGCGGATCGAATTCGATGCCACCGCCGCGCCGTTCATCAAGGAACGCGTGTGGCATGAGTCACAAGAGCTGCAGTCTCTGCCGGATGGTCGGCTCATTCTGACCATGAAAGTCGCGCGATTGGAGCCGGTGGAAAACTGGGTGCGATCATGGGGTGGGCGAGCGAAAATATATAACGATAGGCACTGATACTATGCGATACTTCAAACATTTCTCCTCTGCAAACGTCCGAGATGAAGCCCGGATGTATCCGCGCTTGAATCCGCAACAAGTGGTTAAAGAAGATCAATTAAATGATTTACCTAATCCTGAAGGAGAATGCCGGCTTTTAGTTGTGCTTCTGAACCCAGGCTCGAGCCCCACTTGTAATGTCGAACACTTTCCCGCTTGGGTTGAATCGCCGATCAAGCGAAAAAACCCTACGAATAGGAATGTTGCGAAGCTTGTTGAGGATTATGCGCAAACTACTAGCTGGGAGCCTACGTATTACGCACGAATTGTGTGTTTGTTTCAAACTACTGGGAGGGATCCTATAGAAGCGTTTGATTTACCCGATGCGTTGAAATTTCCTTCTGTCGAGGAGATAGCGCATGCGCATCCAGACGGTGCGCCCGTAGTTTTGGGTTGGGGCTCAACCTTTCATCCGGATGCCAATGATTATGATGCCAATGATGTAGCCAACTTTAACGCAGCCAAGGCGCAAATTATCGAACAGTTTACTCATGCTGTCGGGGCTAGATATATTCATAGTATTTTTGGCTGTGTTCCTGTAGGTCCAAAGGGTTTTGGTGATATCCAAGGCTTACAGCCTGCGCATCCCTCAGCCAGACCTACAGTCAGAAGTAAAGGATGGGCAGCCGCAGTCCTTGAAGCTATTAGTGAATTGTAACCGGTTTGATAAAGCATCAGCGCCAAAGCGCTTTCCCGAAGTATCGGTCAGCGGATGACCGATGCTTGCGCTAAGATGAGCGTATGACGAATAAGGAGACCAGTGAGGAAGCAGTGGTGCGCCTCTTGGAGGGCCTCATGACTGAGGTGCGTGCCATAAAGGATGAGACCGCGTTGAGAGAAAACCTGTCGGTGCGGTTGGGGCTTCGGTCATTGGGTTTTGCGGTGAACATAGATTTCCTCCGCGTGCTGTGCGCCAGCGAGCCGCGGGAGCTCTGGTCGAACGAGCCTGAAGTCCTGCGTCAGATTTCTCATGATCGACGGCTATGCCGGATGCTGCAGGGAAGTCTGTTACATCGGTCGTTGCTCACGCTGTTGGCTCGTGGACCCATCCGCCGGACGGTGACGCGGCGGTTCATCGTCGAAATGAATCACCCGACGGTAGCGATAGAAAATTCACTGAGGGATTTTGGTTTTGAATGTGCGGTTGGGGCGGCGCTGGAGACTGGTTTACTGAAAGTAAAGCGGATCAAGTCGATGGAGCATTATCTGCAATTGGGTCGGCAGGCGCGTCGGGTGCTCAACACCGTCGTCTACCGTTATCTGCCAGGTCCCTTTGCCCTGCCCGAGGGCTGGCGGTGGTTTGAGTCCGGAGAAGATTTCCGGCAGCTCGAGGATTATCCGACCTTCAGTGGCTTCCACAATGTCGAGGAGCATCATGCGGCGGTTCGGCAAGGGAGGATGTTTCTCCTGCGTGACAATAAGGGCGTGGGGTGGATGATGTGGCGGATGCCGGTCTGGCCGTAGCCCGTTGCGGCCTGCGCGGAGGCGGGCCCTCCAATGGGTCGAAGGACGAGGGGATATGGTGTGATATACTTCTAATTCAGAGGCATTTGCGCCGTCATTGGGGGGGCGGCTTGAAGGCAAATAGTCTCCACCTGCCTTCGGATTGCTTCACCAGTCGCCGGGAGGAATTCAGGCCGCGATTGATTCAGTCACGGTAATACCTGATCTCGCCGATCAGCAACTGACCGAAGTTGTAGGAGTGTTTTTCTACAATCGCCACTACCCGACCGTCCCGACATTCCCAGCGCAGGTGCACGTTGTTACCGATAATCCGGATGTTGTCGGGCTCACCCACGGCTTTGACGAAGGCATCTGCATGGGCGTAGAGGTGGCCGGATCGCAGGTAGGCCCCAGGGGCCGCCTTCGATGCTTTTGTGATCCAATCATCGATGGGCGGACGCTTTGGGATAGCGGGTGCAACCAGTGCTTTGAGGACCAGCAGAATGATAATGCCAAGGACCACTTTATTAAGTGTTAACCAAGGTTTTCGTGGCGGGGAGCTTGTGTCGGATTGGGGATTCGAAGGCATGAATGGGATGCGAATGGCAATTACTTGAGAAAAGGCAGCATTCTGCCAGCGGTCATCGGACAAAGACTGACCGATGCGCATCACATACGAAGATGCTAAAGAATAGGCGGGGTTCGGAAACACCGCCCTACATTTGGCGTTACGATGCGTTGGCGATGCCGCGGTTGATGCGATGATTCCAGCCGCGCAAGGCCAGCCGGGCATTGGGATGGCCGTTGCCGGCCTCGATCTCATCGTGGCCGGAGTGCATTTGCACGAGCACGGTTTTGCGCAGGCGGCGCGAGCGGTTGTGCTTGGAGCCGTGCAGCGTGAAGTAGTGGAAGAACACGACATCGCCGGGCTCCGCTTCGACCGGGGTGGCGCCTTCGAGTGGATATTGGTCAAGAAATTCGCAGGGCTCCTGTCCGCCGGTGTGCGGCACGCGACCGAGTTTGTGCGAACCGGGATAAACGCGCAGGCAACCCATCTTGTCAGTGGCGGGCGAGACGTGGATGACGGCGGCCATCATCGTGTCCTTGATCGACGGGAAATACGACCAGTCCTGATGCATGGTAAACGGCATGCCGTTCTCGGCGGGTTTCTGGAAAAGTTTGGTGTGATGGAGAATGATGTCGGGGCCGAGAATGGCTTCGGTGATGTCGAGGAACTTCTTGTCCTGAATGGCGCGGAACCACTCGTGCGAGTAATTCTGCACATTGTGCGTGTGCGTGATTTTGCTCTGCTCACCGCCGTCCTTTTTTTGCCGTTCGCCGCTCCATTGGCCGGTGTTCAGATCGCCGGTGCGCGTGAGCTGGCGCACGATGCGGTCGAATTCGCGTTCGAGCACCTTGGTGCGGTCGGGGCTGAACACGCCCTGGGCGTGGTAGTAACCGTTTTCGTGGAAGAAGGCGCTGATTTTGGCGGGGGCGGGATTGGGCGGGTTTGGGCGAGGGGGTGGGGAATGAGGGAGTGGAGGAGTGAGGGAGGCGCGGTCTAGGTCATTGCTAGACGAAAGGGTGGTTGCGCGGTTTTGGCTCAGGAGCCATCGGGAGACCAGTGGGTTTGCCGGGCCCAGTCGTTGGCGGCGTCCCAGATGAGATCGTAGACCGGATCTTTGATGTCGTAGTAGGTTTCGACGTCGTCGCCATGATGCTTGGCCAGTTGGCGCTTGATGAGCGCGACGGATTGGGCGGAACGCGGGTGGACTCTCAAGTAGTCGCGAAAGAGCAACGGGTATTGTTGGTTTGGATTTCCTCTGATCCGAAAATGAATGTTGGCGCTGCGTTGATCGGGCGGAGCGTTGAAAAACAGCTTGGTCCAGAGCTGGCTGTCGGCTGGCATGCCTGCGGGGATGTGGTCGTGAGTGATGTGGGGCTTCCAGCGGTAGTGGGCGGCGCTGATGAGCTCAGGAATGTCGGAGAGGAGGCTCGCGACGGTGACCTGGACATCGATCACGTCCTTGGCGGCCAAATGGGGGACGGCGGTGGAACCGATATGGTCAATGCGCAGGGCTTTGCGCCCGAGGATGCGCGCCAAGTCATCTTTGATGACGCGAAAGTCCGAGGGCCAGGCGGGTTTGTAATCTTCGATTATGATCATGGGGGGATCGAATGATCGGCGCGCCCGGAGGCCCGGCCTTACCTGCAAATCCGGGAGAGCACTGATGCGAAGGCTACAAGCGAGGTCGGTTGCGCATGGAGCGCGCCCCGACCGTCACATGCCGCGGGATTGGAGCTGGCGGCTGAGTTGCTGCATGAAGGCTTGGCCGTCGGTCGGGCTGGGGCGGTAGCCGGGGCGCGAGATTTCGGTAAAACCGGGGCGGCCTTGGTGATCGACAATCCATTTGCCGGTGACGCCATCGCTGAATTTCACCGTGCCACTGGCGATGGCCCCGGGTATGAGGGTGACATCGTCCACAGTGACGGACACACTGCCACCGTCAGGCGGGAGGGCGTCGTCGAGATCATCAGCAGCGTCGTCAATCGGCGCATCGGTAGGAGCGGGCGGAGGAGCGGCGGGCGCTGCCTTGGTCACATCGCTCAGATCGGCCTTGGGCGCGGGTTTGTCCTTGAGGGTGAGCTCGAGGTCGTCCACGAGGAAGCGCACATCCTTGTAGGTCAGGGAGAGGTTGAATTCCTCCCGGAGTTTTTTCTGCACGGCGGAGAGGTTGTCCCCGGCGGCGACCCAGGAGGCGACGGCTTGTGTTTGCTCAGGTGTAAGGCTCATGGCGATGGTGGTGCATCATGGCACAGGGGACCACGATACGTCCACCGGCAAAAAAGCAAATCAGCGCGAGAGCTGCGCGCGCAGGAACTCGATGCTGCCGCGCATGCCGTTGTCCTGCTCCATCAGGTTGTCCACCTGTTTGCAGGCGTGGATGACGGTGCCGTGGTCGCGGCCGCCAAAGGCGTCGCCGATGTCCTGCAAAGAGTGCTTGGTCAGCGTGCGGGATAGATACATGGCGATCTGACGCGGGATGGCGATGTTGTTGGGCCGACGCTTGCTGGTCATATCGCTGTGGCGGATCTGGAAATGGTCGGCGACTTTTTTCTGGATAGTTTCGATGGTGAGGACGTTTTGCGCCTGCTCCATGAGCACGTCTTGCAGGAGGTTTTCGGTGGTCGGTAGATCGAGCTGGCGGCCGGTGAGGGCGGCGTAGCTGCTGACTTTGATGAGCGCGCCTTCGAGTCGGCGGACGTTGCGCGAGATGTGCTGCGCGATGAAGGTGACGATGGGTTCTGGCACGTCGGTCTTGAGGCTGGCGGCCTTGGTGCGGAGAATAGCGATGCGGGTCTCGAAGTCGGGCGCCTGGATGTCGGCGGGCAGGCCCCACTCGAAGCGGGAGACGAGGCGGGCTTCGAGTTTTTGAATCTCACTGGCGCGGCGGTCGCTGGAGAGGACGATCTGTTTACCGGATTCGAAGAGGTCGTTGAAGGTGTGGAAAAACTCCTCCTGAATGCGCTCCTTGCCGGCGAGGAACTGCACGTCGTCGAGTAGGAGCACGTCGGCGTGGCGGTAGCGCTGGCGGAACTTGGTCAGGCTGTTTTCCTGCAGCGCCTGAATGAACTCGTTGGTGAATTTTTCCGTCGAGAGGTAGGCGACGCGCGTCTCGGGTCGGCGCTGCAAGATCGCGTGGCCGATGGCGTGCATGAGGTGGGTCTTGCCCAGCCCGGTGTCGCCGTAGAGGAAGAGGGGGTTGTAGGCCTGCGCGGGGGCTTGGGCGACGGCCATCGCGGCGGCGTGCGCCATCTGGTTATTGGAGCCGACGACGAAGGTCTCAAATGTGTTACGTGGGTTGAGACTCGCGTTGGCTAGGATGCGTTCGTCGAGGCGGCCGGGGCGGCGCGCGGTGTGGGCGCGAGTCTTGGCGGTCTCGGCGGCGGGAGCTTCAACGGGAGCGGCGGTGCGTGCGGCGTGGCTGGATTTCTTGAGCGCGACGTTGACCATGCGACCGGCGTTTAGGCGCAGGCGCTGGGTGATCAGGTCGAGGTAGTTGTCGTGAATCCAAATGGCGGCAAAGTCGTTGGGCACGCCTAGCGTGATGCTTTCCTCGGTGGTTTCGAGGCACAGCAAGGGCTCAAACCACATCTTGAAGACTTCCTCGGGGAAGAGCTCCTTGAAATCACATTTTACGGTCTCCCAGAGGCTGGGAGTGAGGGACGTTGAAGACATGGACAGAGAGGGGAAGGGCTGAGTTTATTCACATTTGATGTCGGCGGAACAATTTCCACGTCGTGACTCTCCAGCTTCAGGCCCTCTGGTTATGCGAAAGGTGTAAATCGACATCAAGCGGGGGGTGAAGGGGTAGGCTTGTTTTGCAAGTGGTTGATGTCTGAGGGATAGCGCGTGGACATGTCAAAGTAGTGAAGGGAGGAGACTCGGATGACGTGGGAAAGAACGACCGACGGGGAAAACGGCGGGCTGACGGGCAGAGTAACGGTAAAGCCTAAATTCATTTCAAGGTCAACTTCCCGACAACTTGTTCACATCAATTTTGGGCACAACTTTTGTCATTTTTATGTTGCCTGAATGAGCGGATAATTCTGCGCCCGTAAACGTAGTTTTTGGCCGGTTACAGTCGCAGCGGTTGGTTTCAGAGGCGGGACATATGTCAAACCGGCGCGAGCGTGAAAAAATGGATACGTGGCGCGCGCGTCATTCCGCCGGCGGCTCGAACCAGCGGCCGTGTTCCTTGAGGAGCGCGATCAAGCGATCGTCGGCCTCGGCCTGCGGGATGTTGTATTGTACGCACTGTTTGCCGACGTAGAGATTGATCTTGCCTGGCGCGCCGCCGACGTAGCCGAAGTCGGCATCGGCCATTTCCCCGGGGCCGTTGACGATGCAGCCCATGATGGCGAGCTTCACGCCCTTGAGGTGGCCGGTCTTGGCGCGAATGCGCTGCGTGGTGGTTTGCAGATCGAACAACGTGCGGCCGCAACTTGGGCAGGCGACGAATTCGGTCTTGGTGGTGCGCGCGCCGGCGCCTTGCAGGACGTTATAGGCGAGCTTTAGCGAACGTAACGGGTCGGCCTCGGTTTCGATGCTGACAAGGTCGCCCACGCCGTCACCCAGCAGCCCACCGGTTAGCACGGCGGCGTCGATCAGGCGGGAGAGAAAATCGGTCCGCGTCGTTACGGCGGTGGCCACGGTGTTGCGAATCCAGATCGGCGCGCGGAAGCCGATGGTACGCAGCGCTTCGGCCAATCGGCGGTAGCCACCCAAGGCGTGTGAACAGTCCTCTGGCGTGGCGCTCAGCGTGAAAATGAGACGTTCGTCGCCCCACTCGTGCAATGTCTCACCCAGAGCGGTGACGGTGGAGGGCGGACAGTTGAGCGCGAGCTTGAGATTTTTTTCGCGCACCAAGCGGATAAAGGCGGCGAGGGTGTCGGGCTCCGCGGCGGCGAATTCACGCAGCAGCACCGTGCCTGATGGCAGGGCAGACTCCGCCAAGTCTGTGGTGCTGAGGTTGGCAGCGAGTTCCAATACGGTGAACGCGCCGGGCAAATCGCGCAAAGCGCCGAGCTCGGCAGTGCTGATGATTGGAACGATGACGCCCTCGACCGGCGTGTCAGCCAGACGCGCGGAACGAAAGCTCTGGTTGGCCGCGGGCAGAGCAGCGACCGAGGGTAAGCGCACGAGCACGGCCGGTGGGTGCTCCGGGCCGATTGTCACGCGGGCGCCGAGGTGTAGTAGGTTGGTTTCGCGGCGCAGGAAGTGATACGGATCGATCGAGTCGGAATTTGGGATTTGGGATTTGCGATTTGGGATTTGCCAAAGCGCGTGCGCTTTGGCGGCGATGGCTTGGGCCACAGGAATTTCGTAAACCGAATCTTCGGTGAGCGAGACGCGGATGGTGTCGCCGAGGCCATCGTAGAGCAGGGTGCCGATGCCGATGGCGCCTTTGATGCGGCCGTCTTCTCCGTCGCCGGCCTCGGTCACGCCGAGGTGCAGCGGGTAGTGCATGCCCTCCCGCGCCATGCGTTGCACGAGCAGGCGGTAGGCCTGGATCATGACCTTCGGGTTCGAGGCCTTCATCGACAGGATGGTTTGCTTGAACCCGTGGGATTCGGCGATGCGCAGAAACTCAAGCGCACTCTCCACCATGCCGAGCGGTGTGTCGCCGTAGCGGTTCATGATGCGGTCGGAAAGCGAGCCGTGATTGGTGCCGATGCGGATGGCGCGGCCGAGGGTCTTGGCGCGTTTGACCAGCGGGGAAAAGGAGTCGTGGAGGCGCTGCAATTCGCGCTCGTAGTCCGCGTCGCTGTATTCGAGGACCGCGAATTTTTTCTTGTCGGCGTAGTTGCCAGGGTTGACGCGGATTTTTTCGACGTGCTCGACCGCCTCCATCGCCGCCGAGGGCAGAAAATGGATGTCGGCCACGAGGGGAATGTGGCTAAAGCCGGCCGCGGAGAATTGCGCGCGGATGGGCTTGAGGCACTGCGCCGCTGCGACGTTGGGCGCGGTGATGCGCACGATTTCGCAACCCACTTCGGCGAGGGCGATGCATTGGCGCACCGTGGCGGCGACGTCCTGCGTGTCGCTGGTGGTCATCGACTGGATGCGCACGGGATTGGCCCCGCCCACGCCGACGCGGCCGATCAAGACCTCATGGGTCTGTCGACGGATGGTGCGAAAACGGGAGGCGCAATAAGACATGATTGAAATAAATGCAGGAATCAGAATTCAGGAGTCAGGAGTCGGTGGCAAGTGCGTCTGGGGCGGGGATTCCGACGCGTCCTCCATAGGCTCGGCGACGGGTGGCAAGTGCGGGGGATTCCTGCCACGCTTTCGTCCCGCATCCGCGGGACTCAAGCGCGGCTACCGACAAATTTACTCGCCGGCGTCGGCCGGGGCGGTGGCGGCGGGTTTCTCACCGCGGATGTCGCGGAAGAGGCGGCGGATGTCGCCGAATACTGTCACGTAAATCATCATGCCGAAGAGCAGGAGCACGAAGGCGCTTTGGGTGGCCGCGATGAAGTTGGTGGGCAGGGCGCGGCCGCGCAGCCGGGCGATGGTGGCGAAGAGCATCTGGCCGCCGTCGAGCACGGGGATCGGCAGCAGGTTGAAGATGGCGAGGTTCACGTTGATCAAGATGGTGAACATGATGACGGCGGTTAGGCCGACTTGCGCGGCGCTGTGCAAGATGCGCACGATGCCGACGGGGCCGGACATTTTGGAGAGGCCGATGTCGGATTGCGGGTTGATGAGGCTGGCGAGGGTGCGCACCGTCATGAGCACGTTGTCGGTCAATTGCTCGAAGGGAGTGGGATGCGT
>JADLBI010000175.1 GCA_020847775.1 Opitutaceae bacterium | reverse complement strand
TCGATCCGGCGTCCCGGAACGTCTTCGCGTTTGTCGCGCGCCTCTTGTTGGTTGTAATAGCCGCCGATCGAAGGATATAAACCGGACTTCGCCTCAATTTCCGCACCCTCGGCGACCTCCAAGTTCAATTGGTTCATCACCATGCGCGGTGATTGTTTGAGCGCGGTGTCGAGCACGGCCGCCAATTCGGGAAATACATCCTCTGGCAGCCTCGGTCCGTCGTTTGCTGAAAGCACGGCTGGGACAAAAGTCAGCAAAAACGTAAGCAGGACGGAAAGGCGTCGGGTATGTTTCATGTTGGGTGAAACCTGAACCCCAAATATTAGCTCATGGATTGCAACTGTTTTAATGATCCATGCATACGGCTGTCCGGTTAAGGAGTGAGTTGAGTTTTGCATGATGCGCATTCCCATTGAGTAACGAAGAAGCAGGGCGTATTCGAGCTGGACACGAAGGTGTGCGATTGCCGGCACTTTGGCGCGAACATGAAAAATGCGCCGACGGTCTTTGCCCGGACTTTCATCCGCAATGGCCCAGTTTCCCTGCGTCAGGTCACCTTTGGGAGCAGCCGCGAACTGGGCGGTCGGGGACAACCGCCCCTACCTCAAATAAACCAATCAAAATCTATATTCTAAGGGCAATTGGTAAAAGATGAGGTGGTATTGCGTGGGTAGCTCCTCTGCCGCTGTGTCGATTTTCTCCAGACCCGATCATTCACAGGTAGATAGCCATCCACCAGCTTCCGACTTGCTGTGTGGGGCCTTTGCGGCTCTGTGATTGCCTTCACTCCCGCAATTCACTCTTCCTCTCGCCCGCTGCCGCGCTTCCGCAATTATGTTTCTTAAGGCCTTTCCGTCAGTCCAAGTTCTGGTGCGTCACCGGGCGCTACTTTGGCAGTTCACGCGCCGAAACTTTGAGCTCACCATGAAGGGCAGCCATCTCGGCCTGCTCTGGTCCTTTCTGAATCCACTGCTTCTGATGAGCCTTTATGTCTTTGTCTTCGGCTTCATCTTTGAGGGCAAATATGGCGTTATCGCCACCGAAAGCCGATTGGATTACGCCATGGGTATTTTCCTCAGCCTGAGCATCTTCAGTCTGATCTCCGAGGTCGTCTCCGTCGCGCCCACGATCATAATCAGCAATCCCAATTTCGTTAAAAAAGTGGTTTTCCCTCTGGAAATCCTCCCCGCGGCGGCGGTAGGGGCGACCGCGCTTCGCTTTCTCATCAGCATCGTGCTGGTATTCGCCGCGATGGTCGTTTGCGGCGTGCACACCACCTGGCAGGCGCTCTGGCTCATCCCGATTTTGCTGCCCCTATTGCTGATGGGGCTGGGCTTGTCCTGGCTCATCTCGGCGCTCGGGGTGTTCATCCGCGACATCGGCCAGCTCACGGCCTTCCTCTCCCAAGCACTACTCTACGCCAGCGCGGTGTTTTACTCCACCAAGATGATTCCCCAGCACGGCATCTGGAACATTCTGCATTACAACCCTGTGCTACAAGCCGTGAACCTGTCACGCGACGTGGTGCTTTGGGCGCAGCCGATCAACCTGCCCCCACTCCTCTATCTATACGGGGCCAGCATTTCAGTTTTCCTCGTCGGTCATCTCACCTTCAGCCGACTGAAACCCGCCTTCGCCGATGTCATCTGATATGGAGCCCAAGCCCGCCATCAAAGCCATCGGATTGGGCAAAACCTACCGCATTTGGCAGGCACCCGCCGACCGGTTGCTCAGCCCCGTCTTGCACAATCTCGCGCGGTTGACCCCCGGCCCGGCCAAACTGGCGCTTGATCGACGGGCGGCCCGGGGCTACAAGGACTTCGCGGCCTTGGCCGATATCAATTTCGAGGTGAACCGCGGGGAGGCCGTCGCGATTGTGGGGCGCAATGGCGCGGGGAAAAGCACCCTGCTGCAACTGATCGCGGGCACGCTTCAGCCTTCCTCCGGCAGCATGGAAGTAAACGGTCGCGTCGCTGCTTTGCTCGAGTTGGGCGCAGGGTTTAATGCAGACTTCACCGGACGCGAAAACGTCTTCCTGAGCGGAGCCGTGCTTGGCGTTAGCAACGCCGAGATGGAAAAACGATATGACGAGGTTCTCGCCTTTGCCGACATCGGCGACTTCATCGACCAACCGGTCAAAACCTATTCCAGCGGCATGATGATGCGGCTCGCATTCGCCGTTAACACCTGTGTGGACCCCGAAATTCTCATCGTGGACGAGGCCCTGAGCGTCGGCGACGCCCCCTTTCAGGCGAAGTGCTTCCGCCGCTTGCGCAATCTGATCGAGGAAGGCACCACGCTCCTGTTCGTATCCCACGATATCGGCACGATCCGCTCGATCTGCTCGCGCGCTCTCTGGTTGAAAAACGGGCGCACTGAGATGTGGGGCGAAGCGAAGCCCGTCGCTAGGGAATACGAGAAGTTCTGCTGGGCCGAGCAAGGCGTCGTCATGGATCAGACCGCCGCGTCGCCCGAACCGGCGGAAATCAAATCCGCCGCCGCCCGCCAGGACGTCATTGGGGCGGATGCCTCGGGCGAGTTCACCGTGTCGCTACCAGCGCAGTCGGATGCACCCGCCGCCCTGATGAACCGTGGACGACCAGCGGGCGAGCGCTACGGCACCCAGGTCGTCACCATCGAAAGCCT
>JADLBI010000174.1 GCA_020847775.1 Opitutaceae bacterium | reverse complement strand
CGAGGCTGTCACGGCAAGTGGGTAATAACCGATCCAGTCGCGCCAAAAATCACCGCAGGCAAGTTACATTTTTCGGAAGACTTGGTCTAGGGGCGCGTTGGGAGGTCTTGGCGATCGGCTCCGTGGTGAGTTTCCATTTGCGCCGGGGCCGGGCGCATGGCTGATTCTATCCTTTCCATGAGCGTAAACCCAGCCGATATCTCCCATGACCAGCATGCCGTGCGGCGCCAGAAGCTCGCCGAGCTGCGGGCTGGCGGTTTTGACCCATTCCGCGCCAACGTCGCGCCCACGCACTTTTCGCAGGACGCCAAAGCGCTCTATGTGGACGGACAAGACAATATCGTGAGTGTCACCGTGGCCGGTCGGCTGGTTACCTTTCGCGTGCAGGGCGGCAGCTCGTTCGTGAAAATCCAGGACCAGCAGGGGCAGATGCAGCTTTATTTCCGCAAAGACGTGCTGGGCGAGGACCGTTACCAGCAGTTCAAGAAGCTGCTCGATCTGGGCGATATCATCGGCGTCACGGGTGTGCTCTTTAAAACCAAGACCGGGGAAATCACCGTGCGCGTGGACCGTTTCACGCTCGTGTCCAAGGCGCTGCGCCCGCTGCCGGAAAAGTGGCACGGGCTCAGCGATGCCGAGCAGGTTTACCGCCAGCGTTATCTCGACTTGATCGTCAATCAGGAGAGTCGCCAACGGTTGATGACGCGTGCGCGGCTCGTCAGTGCGGTGCGCCGGTTTCTCGAGGACCGGCAATTCATCGAGGTGGAGACGCCGGTGTTGCAAAATGTGGCTGGCGGCGCAGCCGCGCGACCGTTCGAGACCCACCACAACGCACTCAACACCGACTTCGTACTGCGCATCTCGCTCGAACTTTACCTCAAGCGACTGCTGGTCGGCGGCTACGACCGGGTGTTCGAGATCGGGCGCAACTTCCGCAACGAAGGGGTCTCGCGCCGCCACAATCCCGAGTTCACCATGCTCGAGGTTTATCAGGCCTACAGCGATTACCGCGGCATGATGACGCTGGTGCGCGATTTGCTGCGCCACCTCGTGCGCGACGTCGTCAAGCCGGTGGATGATAACGGCCAGCCTGTCATGGCGATCAAACACGCCGCTTCGGGCGAGCTCATCGACTTCGGCGCGGAGTGGCGCGAGGTGAAATACAAAGACCTTATCCGAGCGAAGACCGGCCAGCCCGATTGGTTCGATCTCGCCAAGGCCGACAAGGTCGCCGGGGCCGAGGCGCTCGGACTCAAGATCGACCCGCAGTGGGAGGACCACGAGGTGACCAATGAGATTTTCGGCAAGCTCATCGAACCCACGCTCATCCAGCCGACCTTTGTCACCCATCTGCCGAAGGAGCTTTGTCCGCTCGCCAAGCTGACGCAGGACGACCCGAGCACGATCGACGTGTTCGAGCTCATGATTGGTGGCATGGAAATCGCGCCGGCTTATTCCGAACAGAACGATCCCGACGTGCAGCGCCAGATGTTCGAGGCGCAGGCCGGCGAGGAGGTGCAGAAGGTCGATCAGGACTTTCTGCTCGCGCTGGAACACGGTATGCCCCCGGCGGGCGGCATGGGCATCGGCATCGACCGTCTCGCGATATTACTCACCGGCGCCGAAAGCATCCGCGACGTGATTCTGTTTCCGCAGTTGCGCAATACCTCGGGGACTTGAGTTTTAACCGCGAATGAACGCGAATTGTCGCGAATGAATTCCGGAGGACTTTTTTCGTGATGGATTCGCGTCCATTTGTGTCCATTCGTGGTTAACCGATGCCTTGGTATATCTACCTCGCCCTGAAGCAGCTTTTCCCTACGGGGCGGCGGTTTCCGTTCTTTACGGTCATCTCGCTGGCGGGCGTGGCGGTGGGGGTGATGCTGTTGCTGGTTTCGATCAGTGTGATGGGTGGTTTTGGCCATCAAATCCGCCAGATGATCGTGGACACACAGGGCGATGTGCAGGTGCGCAGCCCCAGTCTGATGCTCAATCCGCAGGCGGTCGTGGCGCATATCGAGGCGGTGCCCGGCGTCGTGGCGGCGGCGCCATTTGCCGAGGGCGTGGCGATGATGGAATACGACCGCAAACCCATGTTTCCTGCGGTGCAGGGCATCGACCTCGCTCGGGCGGAAAAGGTCGTGCCGCTGCGGCGATTCGTGCGCGCGGGATCGCTCGACGATTTGGATGACGATTCGATCATCATCAGCGCGCAACTCGCCATCAACATCGGCGCGCGGGTCGGTAGCACAGTGCAGCTTTATTCGCCACTCATGCTCGAGCGCATCAAGCAGGACGAGGTCATGCTGCCGCGCGAGCTGGAGGTGGTCGGCATTTTCGAGATCGGCCACCAGCAGCTCGATAGCTCTGTCGTGCTGGTGACCCTGCGCACCATGCGGGATCTTTACGGGCTCGGAGGGGCGGTGCACGGCATCAATGTCAAGACGGCGGACGGCACCGACGCCGACGCGATGGCCGCAAAGATCAACGAGGCAATTGGGGCGGTGACGAACGCCGAGGCGAAGTCGTGGCTCGATGCCAACCAGGATTTTCTCTTCGTGCTGCAGATGGAGAAGAACATGATTTTTTTCCTGCTCAGCTTCATCATCGTGGTGGCGGCGTTTTCAGTGGCGAGTTCGCTGCTTATCTCTGTGGTGCGCAAAATGCGCGAGATCGGGCTACTTGGCGCCCTCGGCGCCAAGCCGCGACAGGTGGCGGCGTGCTTTTGTTTCCAAGGCCTATTCATCGGCGTGGCCGGCACGGCCGTGGGACTGGTTGGCGGCGAGGTGCTGTTGCATTTTCGCAATGACATCATCCGCGTCTTCACTGAGCTCACCGCCACCGAGCAGGTGTTGGCGCGTTTTTACCAGTTCAGCAACCTGCCGTCCTACACGGCGGATTCTGATGTGGTGCTGATCGTCGTCTGCGCCGTGGGCATCTCAACGTTGGCCGGCCTATTGCCTGCGTGGCACGCCGCGCGCCTTAAACCCGTGGAGGCGTTGCGCAGTGAGTGAGGCGATCTTACAGGCTTCCGGTGTGCATAAATCCTTCGCGAGTGGCGATCGGCGCATCGCTGTGCTGCGCGGCACTATGCTCAGCGTCGCGGCCGGAGAAAGTGTGAGCATTCGCGGCGAATCCGGCTCGGGCAAATCCACCCTTCTCAACCTGATCGCAGGCTTGGATGAACCGGATACCGGCACGATCCTCTGGGGCGGTCGGCCGCGTTTGCCCGCGGCCCGGGCCAACTTCCTCGGCATCATTTTCCAGTCGTTTTACCTGATTCCAGAGTTGGACGCGCTTGCCAATGTGCTGATGGCGGCGCGTATTTGCGGTCGCGTCGGCGTGGCCGAAAGGCAACGCGCGGCTGATTTATTAACCCGGGTTGGGCTGGAGGAGAGGACCTGTCATTTGCCTACGCAACTCTCTGGTGGTGAACGTCAACGCGTGGCCTTAGCCCGGGCGTTGATGAACAATCCCGCGCTGATCCTCGCCGACGAACCTACTGGCAATCTCGATGAGCGCACGGGCAACGCCATGATCGAACTACTACTCACCCTCTGTGTCGAAACACGCACAGCGCTCGTGCTTGTGACCCATAACGCCGCGCATGCGGCGAAATGCGATCGGCAACTGACACTACGAGACGGGGTGCTGAGTTGAAATTGTCTCGGATGATCAGCCCCGGAGTAGGGCCGGGTGGCCGAGACTTATGGCCAAGCGCGTAACGTTTGG
>JADLBI010000173.1 GCA_020847775.1 Opitutaceae bacterium | reverse complement strand
CGCTTGCGGTAGTTTTCGACCAGCGCGTTGGTCTCGGCCCAGAACACGGACTCATCCACACCGTGGCGGCGGAAGAGCGGGGCTTGCATGTAGCCGGGGATTAGCGTCTTGTCGAAATCCCAAATACAAGCGATGGTGTTTTGTGTGAAAAGTGTCGTGGGCATTGCGAATCAGCACCGGTAGGTGTCGCCGGTTTTTTGTGTCTGATTAAAAGCCGCAAAGTCGCGGCGCACGCAATTCGCAAATCAACGCCCTTTCTCCCGCTCGATGGAAATCCTGCCCGATATTTCACCCTTTCAACAACGCCACGACGAACTCGCCGCGCAAATGGCGGCCGCCGCGTTCTACGGCAACCCGCGCCGCGCGGCGGAGGTCACGCGTGAGCACCAACGGCTGCGCGAGCTGATTGAAGCGCACCGGCGCCACGCGAAACTGGGACGCGACATCACCGAGGCGGAGGCGCTGGGCCGCGATGCCGCCGCTGACGCGGATTTGCGCGAACTGGCCGAGGCCGAGCTGCCGGGCATGCGTGTGGAGCTCGCCGCGCTACATCAGGCAGTGTTGCAAGGCATGATTCCGCCGGAGCCGACGGATTCGCGCAACACCGTGGTGGAAATCCGCGCGGGCACGGGCGGGGATGAGGCGAGCCTGTTCGCGGCGGATCTGTTCCGCATGTATTCGCGCTACGCGGAAGGACGAGGCTGGCAGGTGCAGCCGATGAGTAGCAGCAGTTCGGACCAAGGCGGGTTTAAGGAGGTGATCTGCCTCATCACCGGCACAGAGGTTTACAAGCGGCTCAAATTCGAGAGCGGCGTGCACCGCGTGCAGCGCGTGCCCGTGACCGAGGCCAACGGCCGCATCCACACTTCGACCGTGACGGTGGCGGTGCTGCCCGAGGCCGAGGAGGTGGACATCGACATCAACCCGCAAGAACTCGAGATCACCGTGCAGCGCGCGAGCGGTCCGGGCGGGCAGGGCGTCAACACCACCGACTCAGCCGTGCGCATCATCCACAAGCCGACCGGTATGATCGTGTTTTGCGCCGATGGTCGTTCGCAGCAGAAAAACAAGGCTAGCGCGCTGGCCGTGCTGCGCTCGCGCCTGCTCAAGCTTAAGGAGGAGGAGGAGCGCGCGAAATACGCCAGCGAACGACGCAGCCAGATCGGCTCGGGTGACCGCAGCGAGCGCATCCGCACCTATAATTTTCCACAGAACCGCGTGACCGACCACCGCATCGGTCTCACTTTGCAGAATCTGCCCGCGGTGATGGAAGGCGGCATCGACGGCCTGCTCGAGGCGTTGCAACGCGCGGATCTCGCGGAAAAACTCGCGGCGATCAATCGCGGCGAGGCGACTGGGGCGGGCCTGCGATGACCGCGATGCGCACCGTGCTGGAAGTCCTCAAAATGAGCGCCGATTTTCTCGGCGGCAAAGGGGTGGAGAACCCGCGACTGAACGCGGAGCTGCTGGTGGGCCACGCGCTCGGATTGAAGCGCATGCAGCTCTACTTGCAGTTTGAGCGGCCCTTGGCGGAGGAGGAGTTGGAGACGATTCGCGGATTTTTGCGGCGGCGCGGCCAGCATGAGCCGTGGCAATACATTATCGGCGAGACGGAGTTCTCCGGACTGGTTTTGAAGGCCGACGCGCGCGCGTTGATTCCGCGCCCGGAGACGGAATATATGGTCGAATTGCTGACCAAACGACTGACGCCGCCACCGGCGCGAGTCTTGGATTTGGGCACGGGCTCCGGCGCGATCGCTCTGGCGTTGGCGATCCAGTGGCCGCAAGCGCAGGTGACCGCGGTGGATTGCAGCGCCGAGGCGTTGGCCTTGGCGCGGGAGAATGTGCGGCGCGCCGGCCTGGAGCCGCGCGTGCGGTTGCTGCAATCGGATTGGTTCGCCAGCATGCCGTCGGGCGAGTGCTTCGACTTGATCGTGAGCAATCCGCCTTACTTGACCGAAGGCGAAGCCGACGCGACTGCGGCGGAGGTGAGGAATTTCGAGCCGCGAACCGCTTTGACACCCGGCGCCACTGGGCTGGAAGCGATCCAGGGCATCATCGGCGGGGCGAGGGCGCGATTGGGCGAGGGCGGGCTGTTGGCGATGGAGACTGGCATCGCGCAGCACACGGCCATCGCCGGATTGTTTTCGGACGCGGGATTTTCCCGCCACGAGTTTATCGCGGATTTGACCGGGCGTCCGCGGTTTGCCTGGTGTTGGGCTTGATCAGCCCCGGTCGGACGAGGAGAGAGCTAGCGGCGGCGAATTGTCTGCCCATTGAGTCTTGTCTTGGGCTAGGGCGACCGCGTCGCCCACGATGCGGAGGCATTCTTTCAAATGCACGTCAACTTTGGCGAAGCCGTTCTCATCGGTGCTGAGCAGTTCGTCCTCCACCGCGTCTGGATCGTCGGGGTCCTTGGCGTCCTTGTTCGCGGGAGTGGGCAGGCGGGCGGGCTCCACCGGGCCGAGGCGAAACTCTTGGCTGGGATAATCCTGCTTGGCCAGTTCCGCCCGCTCGTCCTTGAGCGATTTGCGGAAGGCTTCGTCTTCTGTCTGGCGTTTCTCCCGAATGAGCAAATTGAGCGACACGAGCTTCTCCTCCTGACGGGTCTTAAACCTATCCACGTTGCGGCGCAGGTAGCTGAATTCCTCAAGGCTCTTTTGGCGATCGAGGCTGTCGTTTTGCAGGGTTTGCAGCACGACGCCGGGGATGGGGCGGGCATCGAAGAGCGTGCTGGGAATCTCATCCCAAGCGAGCGCATGGGGCAGGTCGGCTTCGCCGATTTGGAGGTAGTCCTCAAGCGAGGGTAGCACGATGTCAGGCACCACGCCCTTGAGCTGGGTGGAGTTGCCGTTGGGTAGGTAGTATTTTTGGATGGTGAACTTGATCGCGCCGGTTTTGAGCGGGGAAAACGCGAGCTGCGGCACATAGCGTTTCATTTCTTCCAGCGCCTGCACGGAGCCTTTGCCATGCGTGGATTTATCGCCGACCACGATGGCGCGCCCGTAATTTTGCAACGCGCCAGTGACGATTTCCGAGGCCGAGGCGCTGAAGCGGTCCACGAGCACGGCCATGGGGCCGTCGTAGGCGACGGCGGAGTTCTGGTCCGAATTGACTTGGATGTCGCCGGCGTAGTTTTTCACCTGCACGACCGGGCCGTTTTTTATGAACAGACCGGCAACGTCGATGGCTTCAGAAAGCAGGCCGCCGCCGTTGCGCCGAAGATCGAGCACGAGGCCCTTGATGCCAGCGGTCTTCAGTTCGCCGATGAGTTTGGCGACGTCGAGGGACGCGCTGGATTGCGCATCCGCGCCGTCCTCGTCCGAGGGGCCGTAAAATGAGGGCAGGTTGATCACACCGATAGGCTCAGTGCCGCCGGACTTGGCGGGAATTTGGAAAATGGCGGCATGGGCGCGCGCGCTGTTCAATTTGACGACATCACGCACGATGGAGATTTCCTTACGAGCGGAGGGATCGGTGGCGTCGCCGGGTTGGATGAGCAACCGCACGGGGGTGCCTTTGTCGCCGCGGATCATGTCCACGATTTTGCGGAGCTTCATGCCGAGGATTTCAACGGGTTCGCCTTCCTTTTGCCCGACGGCGAGGATCTTGTCGTTCGGCTTGAGTGCCTTGCTCAGGTCGGCGGGCCCGCCGGGGACGATCTCGCGCACCACGCAGTAGTCGTCCTCGAGTCCGAGCATGGCGCCGATACCGACGAGCTCCAGTTTCATCTGGATGCCAAAGTCCTCGTAGGTGTCGCCGGAGAGATAGGTGGTGTGCGGGTCGTAGAGGTGACCGATGGTGGAAAGAAACAATTCAGCCACGTCGCTGCCTTCGAGCTCGGCGACGTTTTTCAACATCCGCTCGTAGCGTTTGCGCACGGTGGTCTTGGCCTCCTCGGGCGTCTTCTTGTTGAGCAGTTCGGCGATGAGCTCGAATTTCAGTCGGTTGAGCCAGAGGTGATCGGCCTCGGCGGCGTTGGCCGGCCATTCGACCTTGCTGCGGTCGAGGCGGAAATACTCGTCGGTATCGAGTCCGGCGGCGGCCGTGTCGAGGTTTTGAAAAATCCAGTTCGCGCGGTCGGCCGCGCGCTTTTCGTAAACATAGAAAATATCGTAGGCGGCGTCGATGTTGCCGAGTCGGCTGACGTTCCAATACAGGCTGGTGCCGTAGTCCCGTTCGAATTTTTCGCGGTCGCTCTTGAGGAAGAACATGCGCTGGCCGTCCAGCCCGCTCATGTAATCCTTGACGACCTCCACGTAATTGGAGCTACGCACGGCGTCGCGGTTGTAATGGGCCTGGGAAAGGAGTTGCACCAGGACGCGCGCCTCGGTGGCTAGTGTGGGCGAAGTGGTGAACTTGCGGTCGGCGGCCGCGGTTGGGAGCGCGGCGAGGACGGCCAAAACCAGGGCGGGTAACAAGGAGCGGGCCGGAAGGCGGCGGATGGGCATGGATGGGTTGGATTGGTCGGTGCGGAAAATGTTTCGTGCGGAAACCGAGTTATCGCATAGGTGCCGCTCAACGGCGGCTCAGCAGGTCCTTGGCGCTGTCGAGCACGCGTTTCTCTTCGTCGCTCAAGGCGCCGAAGCCATGGCTGTTGATCTTGTCGAGAATACGGTCCACTTCGGCGCGGAGGTCGCCGCGCTCGGAGAGGTTGAGCTTGAATACCGGAGCGGCCGTGTGGTCTGACGCGCGTTTGCGTGCCCAGCGGGGCAGCTCGATGCCGACGCCGCGGCCGAAGCGCCATTGGCGTTCATGGAGGTAGCGGAAATAAACCCACCCAGCCATCATGCCACCGAGATGCGCGGAGTGCGCCACGCCGAACGGTGAGGCCGCGCCCATGATTTCGTAAAACAGGAAACCGCAAACATCCAGGCCGAGGAGGGTGTAAACCACGTATTTCGGTTTGACCGTCACCGGCAAAATGAAGAACAACAGAAAGGTCATCTGTCGATTGGGGTAGAAGCAGGCAAAGACGGTCAGCAGTCCGTAAACTGCCGCGCTTGCACCCCAGACGATACCTCCAGTGGTCCAGTGCGCTGCCACCCAGAGCAGACCGCCGCAGACCGCCGCGGCCCCGTAAAACCATAGGAAGCGCCGCGTGCCCATGAGCGGCAGCAGTTCGCGGCCCAGAAAATAAAGCCCCAACAGATTGGCGATGATGTGCAGCAGGTTGGATGGGCTGTGCAAAAATGAGTAGGTGAACAGGGTCCAAACCTTGCCCGCCTTGAAACCGTCCACACTAAGAGCGAATAGATCGGTGAAGACTCGCCCCGCGCCAAACCAGCGTAGAAAGATGGTCTGCAACAGAAACCCTGCAACGATGGCGGCGATCAGCCACACCACCACGGAAATCTGAGGTGGGCGGTAGTCCTCCCGCATATAAGAACGATCCGACAACATTGCGCCGAGTAAAACCGCCGTCGGTGCGAACACAAGCCACCGTGCCCGATTCTTGCGGGGTCGTGCACTCCTCGCGGGCGTTAAATTCGCAAATGACCGGATGTCCGCTTGACAGTGGCGGGTAGTTCCCTTTCTCAATCGCGAATCTATGGCCAATCCAGCAGACAAATGGGCGGAAAACACGGCGGGTAAGTTCTATGTCGATCAGCAATGCATCGACTGTGATCTCTGTCGCGAGACCGCGCCGGCATTCTTCACCCGGCACGACGAGGGCGGCTACTCCTACGTTTACAAGCAGCCGACGACCGAGGAAGAGATCGCTCTGTGCATGGAGGCCCTTGAAGGCTGTCCGGTGGAGGCCATCGGCAACGACGGCGACGCCTGAACGCTTGGCGAACCCGCCCCGATTCCAGCCCGGCCACCGTGCCGGGCTTTTTTGCGCCCGGTGCCCGCGTCCCGGCTATGGTTAATTGAAATTTGGGGCTCGGCTTAACAACTCCTTGTTTTCCGAAAGAATCCTGCTACGCGTGGGCCGATGCATTTTTGGCGATTTGGAATGGTGGCCATGCTGGCCGGTGGGATCAACGCGCAGGTGGCGACCGACTTGCCGGAGTTGTTTGTCAATGCCTCGCGGGTGGCGAATCCCGCGCCGGTGGGATCATTTGCGATGCCCGTTTCGGCACTGCGCTATGAGCCCTTGGTGGATGTGCAGGGACGCAACCTCGCGGAGGGGCAGGCCGATATCATCGTGCGTGGCGGCACCTTTGAGAACACGGGATTTCGCTTGGGCGCGGTGACCCTGCTGGATCCGCAGACGGGTCACTACCTGGCGGAGATTCCGGTGGCGCCGGCGATGCTGGGCCACCCTGCGGTGCGCACGGGCGTGGACAATGCGCTCGCCAGCACGAATGTGACCGTCGGGACGATCCTATATGGCTGGAGGCCGATCACGGACGGCGGCCAACTGGCGGTGGGGGCGGGCACCGACGATTTGTTTCGCGCGGAGCTTTATCAAGGCGTGGCGCAACAGGCGGAGGGAGGGCAAATTTGGGCGGCGGACCTTGAGTATGCGCGCTCGGAGGGCGATGGCACGGTGGCTTATGGCGAGCACGATTTCCAACGGATCGGGGGGCGCCTGCAACTACGCACCACCACCAGCCAGACCGATCT
>JADLBI010000172.1 GCA_020847775.1 Opitutaceae bacterium | reverse complement strand
GACCTGAACGGCGGCGCCAACGCCCTCGGTCTCGCCAAACTCGGCGCCGGCACGCTCCAGCTCGGCGGCGCCAACACCTACTCCGGCGCCACCCTCGTCCAGGCCGGCACCCTCCGCCTCGGCAGTGCCACCGCCCTCAGCCCCAACACCGCCCTCAACGTCGCCACCGGCGCGTCATTCGATGCCAACGGCTACGCCCAGGCCTTTGCGCACCTCAACGGCACTGGCACCATTAACGTCGGCGGCGCGGGCATCTCCGTCACGCCCACCGGCACCAACTCCTTTGACGGCGCGCTCACCGGCTCCGGCGGCCTCACCCTGAACGGCCTCGGCAAACTCGTCCTCAACAACACTGCCAACGACTTCTCCGGCCCCGTCACCCTCACCCGCGGCACCCTCGAAATCGGTTCGTCCGGCGCGCTGCCCCACGGGCTCAACGTCACCATGACGAACGACGCCACGCTCAATCTCGCCGACCACGACACCACCGTCGGCCACCTCACGGGCGACGGCCAGGTCAACCTCGGCGCCGCCACGCTCACCCTCTCTCCCGGCACCGGCGCGTCCACTTTCGGCGGCGGCATCGTCGGCGCCGGCGGGATCAGAATCCACGGCGGGGGCACCATCGTTCTCACCGGGGCCAACCACTACACCGGCGCGACCGACATCACCTCCGGCCAGCTCACGCTCAACGGCTCCCTCGACTCCAGCTCGCGTGTCACCGTCGGCGTCGGCGGCACGCTCGGTGGCTCAGGCACACTCGGCGACCTCACACTCTCCGGCATCTTGGCCCCCGGCAACTCACCCGGCACGCTCAACGTCGGCAACACCATCTGGACTGCGGGCGGCGGCTACACTTGGCAGATCAATGACGCCACCGGCACGGCGGGCGCGAACTGGGACCTCCTCGCCGTCACCGGCACCCTCGACCTCACCAGCCTGAACACCACCACGCTGTTCACCATTTCACTCGAATCCCTCACGGCCGGCGACGCCGTCGGCGATGTCGCCAATTTCGACGCCACCCGGGATTACAGCTACACCATCGCCACCGCCTCCACCGGCATCAGCGGTTTCTCAATCAACACTTTCGCGATCGACTCCTCCGGCTTCACCAATGATCTCCACGGCGGCGCCTGGTCGCTCAGCCAGATCGGCCACAACCTGAATCTCAACTTCACCGCCGCCGCCGTCCCCGAACCCGCCACCTATGCGCTCCTCGTAGGCCTCGGCATCCTCGCCTTCGCCACCTGGCGTAAGCGCCGTAAAGCTTGAACTTGGTTCACGGGAATCCCTTCGGCGTAATTGCCAACGGAGTCTACCCCGGGACCGCAACCCGCGATAACCGATCTCCCACGATCATGAAATTTCCCCTCCTTTTGTTGACCATCATCGTCGGCTGCACGGCACTGACCTTGCGCGCGCATGAAGCTCACGCCGCCTACGGTCCGGCGGTCACCGCTCGCGTGATCCTCCAGACGCAGACCGATGGGACTGGCGCAAAATTCCATTACCCCGTCGATGCCCCGGCCGAAGTCACCTTGTTACAGGTCGAAATTGCCGTCGGCCAGCAAACTGGCTGGCACATCCACCCTATCCCCTGTTTTGCCTACGTCATCGAGGGCGCGCTCACGGTAGAAACCGACACAGGATCCAATCGCGCATTCAAGGCCGGCGACGCTCTCGCTGAAGTTATCAACGTGCGACATAACGGCATCAACACCGGCACAACGCCTGTGCGCCTACTGTTCTTTGCTGTAAGCACCGCCGGGCAGCCCTATGCGGTGAGCACGCCGATCCCGGCGAAGTGATTACCCACACCTTTGCCGGGGGAGATTAGTCTCACGTGCGCCCCCGGCGTGCGAATTCTTACGTTGCACCGCCTAGTTTCCAGTGCGACACAACGATCCCGCAGGTCGGCGAGGCTCTCCGCGATCGACACCACGCTCAATTGCACGATTTTTTGAATCCGATCCCTGCCAGTCGTTTGGTCCCAGCCGCGAAATCTGTCAGGACTAGGCTGCTCGCGCAGCGTGTAGAGGTTAATGGAGATTCACGGCACATCGCCAGCCGCGTTAACGTTACTGGCACGGTTGGTGCGAGTCACAATTCCGGCGCAGACTCCAGGAAAATTCTAAAAAAGTTCTGGACCAGCCCGAAATGTGTGTCATGTTGCGGCTCGCATCAGGAACGAGCCGGCCCTCAAAAGCCGGTTCCGCCAACCGGGCCGGGAGCGGCCACGGTGGATCGGGGGAAACCTCGGATGTGCGTCACCCGCAAGGGGGGCGAACCAAGAACGCTCCCGAAGACGAAGCCGACCTGATGCCCATCTGGTCGGCTTTTTGTTTTCCTCCCTGAGGCGCCCATCCGTAACCACAGAAAATCATCCATTATGCCCTCAGTCGCCAAACTCCCCGGAATCCGTGTCCGCTCGGACAACCAGAACCACCACCTGTGGAATAACCACGGGACTTGGTTCCTGCACTACACCGTGCACCCCACTCCCTTCACCAAAGAGCGCATCCGCCGCTCGCTAGGCACGAAGGACATTGTGGTGGCCCGCGAGCGCCGGGACACGTTCTTCGCGCAACTCGAGCTCGAAGCCGCCAAGGCCGCCCAGCGCAAGGACGCCGCCGCTTGAACGCGCCCTTCCGACTCCTGCGCTTTCGGACCGCCGTAAGCGAGGGCTTGGCTGTGGCCGGGGCCCGGCGCCTGCTGGATGTTTATCTCGACGACCAGCCGCTGCCTGTCGGCCACGTCATGCTACATGCCGCCGAACCCGGCGCGCCCGTCCGATGGTCCTACCTGCTGGCGGACGGTCGCCCCACGGGCCTGCAAAGCGTGCACTCGCGCCACGGGCTCGAGAGCCGGATCATCGAACACTACTTCGAAGATCTGATCGCCGACCAACGACACACGGCCTGAACCAAGGGCCAGACTCGGCCTCACATGTAGCCGTGCCGATCCGGCTCACGGCAGCACCAACTGTTGACCGGGACGAAGCACGTTCTCCTGACTCAGCACCGCCCGATTTGCCTCGTAAATTTCCTGCCAGCGGTTCGCCGTGCCGTAATAGCGCAACGAAATGCGCGAGAGCGAATCGCCCTCTGCCACCGTGTGATAGCGGGGCGTCTGGCTGACTTCCGTGGACGTTCTGGCTGGCGTGCCGCCGGAAGCCGTTTGCGGGGAGGCCGAGGGATTCATCAAGCGCGCCGCGGCGGCGATTTGATCGAGCGTGCCCTGCGCTTGGCGCAGCCGCGCGGACAACGCCGCGTTTTCCTGCTGCAATGCCGCCACGCGCGAGGTGCGATCGCGATCCAACGCCTGCACCGAATCTTTCAGCCGGGCGTTTTCTGTGCGCAAATCGCCCAGCGTGCGCTGTGCCTCGCTTAGTTGAGTGCTCGCCGCCGACAAAGTGGCGAGACGCGCCTCAGCCTCGGCTAATGCGGTGCTCGCGCCAGCCAGGCGGGAATTTTCCGCACGCAGTGAATCGAGCCGGGCGTTCACCATATCCAATTGCTGCTGCAACCCCGCTTTCTCATCCGTGAGCCTCGATTCGGCGGCGGTGCGCAATTGCACGCGCTGCTCGGCATCAGCCGACTTGCGGCGGGTGTCCTCCAGCTCTTTTTGCAGGTTCGCGGCCAGCGTGTCACTCGCGCGGAGTCGGTCCGTCTCGGCCTGTAGCGCTTCGACCTTCGCTGAGCTCTGCTTTAAAGATTCCTGCGCCTGCAACAGACGCGACAAGAGTTGATCGCGCTCCTTGCCCAAGTCGGCGTTGAGCCCCGTCAACTCCGCGACCGAGTCGCCCTGCTTATCGATGGCCGCGTCACGTTCCGCCAGCCGCGCCTTGACTTGTTCCAGTTCATCCGCCGCGCTTTCCGCCCTGGCGGTAGCCTCGCGCAACGCGGTGAGTTGTGCCTCGGCTTGTCCCAGTCGACCGGATAAATTCCCGGCCTGCCGCTTTTGTTCATCCCGGTCTTGCGTAATCCGCTCGTTGAGCGCGGTGAGCTCCGCCACCTGCTTGTTCGCGTTATCCAGATCGCCTTTCAGGGTAACCGCGCCAGATTTTTGAGCGGAGATCAGGGAGCGATTCGCCTCGGCTAAGGACTCGTTGGTCTCGTTGGCGAGCTTGAGTTGCGCCGCTAGCGTGGAGAGAGCGTTCGCCGAGCGCGCGCGGTCCTCTGCTAGCTGCGATTCGAGCTGGGCAGAGTGCGCTTGTAGGGTTTGGATTTCCAATAGCATCGCCTTGGCCTCCGGCACCGCCTGCGCCGCTGCGGACTGCGCGGCCAGCGCAGCTTCCGCGCTTTTGCGCGCGTTCTCCACGTCCAACTGCAGGGATTGTGCCTGACTGGTTAAAGTCGCGATTTTCGCATCTCGCTCGGCCAAGGCTCCCGCGGTGTCGTCCACCTGTGCCTTCAATCGTGCCAGCTCCGCGGAGTTCCCCGCCGCGAGCTTTTGCGCTTGCTGCGTCTTGAGCGTCTCGTTTTCCGCGTTCACCCGCGCCACCGGTTGTTTCAGGTCGCTAACATTGCTTTGCAAATCCCGGTTGGCGGTCTCGAGTCCAGCCGACCGGGCCTGCTGCCCGGCCACTTGAGTCTTCAATGTGTCGATCTGCGCCGTGAGTG
>JADLBI010000171.1 GCA_020847775.1 Opitutaceae bacterium | reverse complement strand
CTCTTGTCGCTCTCCTCGATCTGCTGGGCTTCCGTCAACCGCGCGTGCGCCGGATCTTTTTTCGCGCGCCGGTCCACCAGCCAGCGGATCAGCCCGCCGGCAAAAATCGGCGAGGAGGAAGTCAGCGGCAGATAAACCCCGACCGCGAACGCCAGTGCCGGCACGAAGGACATCTCCAGCACCACCGCGATCATCACCCCGAGCAGCACCAGCGCCCACGGAAGTTTGCGGTCGAGGATGCCTTTGATGATGTAGGAAACGAGCACTGCCTTCGGCGCCTCGAACTTGTTCGTCACCGTCGTACCGTCGGGTCGCGTGCGGTGCGCGCCGTTGATGCCGGGATCCACCAACCACACTGCCCGGCCGCTGTCGTCCACGAGATAACGTCCCGCCGGCGCGACCGATTCGCCCGGCTTTTGCCAAACCAAATAGCTGTTCGCATCGTCCCGCGCCTGGGGTCCGGTCAGCGTCTCGCGTTTGCCCAAGACCGACGGATCAGTGGCGAGCCCCGCCGGTGCCACTTGAGCGACCGGCACATACACCGTCCCCGCGTCGTTGAGCTTGAGCAAAATCGGCCCAAGCAATACCGCTGACACCGCCGCGCCCGCCATGATTGCGATCTGTTGAAACCGCGGTGTCGCCCCAACGAGAAAGCCGGTTTTCAAATCCTGCGAAGTCGTGCCGCCGTTAGACGCCGCGATGCACACGATCGCTCCCACCGAGAGCGCCGTCACGTAGTGCGTGCCACCTGTCCAGCCCACAATCAGAAAAATCAAACAGGTGAACAACAGCGTCGCGATGGTCATGCCAGAGATCGGGTTCGACGAGGAGCCGATTTCGCCGGTCAGTCGCGACGACACCGTCACAAACAGAAACCCGAACAGCACGATGAGCACCGCGCCGAGCAAGTTCATGTGCAGCGACGGCGCCAGCATCACCCCCGTGATCAACACCACGATGCCGATGCCGACAAACTTCATGGACAGATCGCGGTCGCGCCGGTCGGTCCCCGCTCCGCCAGCTCCGCGCGCTCCGCCGAAATCGCGCAGCCCGGCCTTTAGGCCGTGCCAAATCGTCGGCAGTGAACGCATCAAACTGATGACGCCGCCGGCCGCCACCGCGCCCGCGCCGATGTAGAGGATGTAGGCGTTGCGGATGTCGCCCGTCCCCATCTCGCCGATCGGCATCGTGCCCGGCGCGACCGGATCCGCCGCGCCTTCACCGAAAAACTTGATGAGTGGAATCAGCAACAGGTAGCTGAGCACGCCGCCCGCGCACATGATCGAGGCGATGCGCGGTCCGATGATGTAGCCCACGCCGAGCAGCTCCGGCGATACCTCCACGCCGACCGACGCGGACTTGAGCGGTGCGCCAAACGTTTTTTCCGGCGCATCCTTCCAGCCTTTGAACGCGATGTTGAGCGTCTTGTAGAGCAGGCCGATCGCGAATCCGGTGAAAACGACCTTCGCGCCGACCGACGAGCCCTTGGTCGCGCCCGCCGCCAGCTCCGCCTTGGCTGCCGGCGAAGCCGCCGCGCGATCCTCGGCGTTGGCTCCCGCCTTCAACACCGCCGCGCAAGCCGTGCCTTCGGGATACTTCAGCGTGAGGTGGTCCTTCACGATCAGCGCGCGCCGCAGTGGAATCATCATCAAAATACCCAGCAAGCCGCCGAGCAGGGCCACCACCATCACGCGGCCGAGTTCGAGATCGAAACCAAGAATCAAAATCGCCGGCATCGTCACCCCGATGCCGAAAGCCAGAGATTCGCCGGCTGATCCCGCCGTCTGCGTGATGTTGTGCTCGAGAATCGTGGCGTCGCGCCCGCCGACCTTCGACCAACCGCGAAACAGCGCCAACGAAATCACCGCCACGGGGATGGACGCGCTCACCGTGAGACCGACCTTGAGGACGAGGTAGAGCGACGACGCGCCGAAGACCAATCCGAGCACGGCGCCGGTGAGCACCGCGCGCAGCGTAAATTCCTTGAGCGAGGTTTGCGCCGGAATATACGGCTCGACCGGCGAACTTGGGGTATGGTCCATAACTTTGCCCCGAACGTGACGCCCGTGCCGCCGCTACTCAATCCACGAATACGCCCACCTGCTTGACGCCACCCGACGCGAGTTTAACAAATCATTTCACCTTCCATCCAAGCCTTCCCACTTTCAGCCCTCCAGCCTTGCCCATGAAAACCCTCTACACCGCCGCCGTCGATCTCGGCGCCACCAGCGGCCGCGTCATTCTCGGCGCCTGGTCAAAAAACAAACTCACCCTCACTGAGGCGCATCGCTTCCCTAACGCCTACCGCGAGCTGGGTAAACACGCGTATTGGGAGCTCGGCACCTTCTGGCACGAAGTGCGCACCGGCCTGATCAGGGCCGCCGCACTGCTGCCCAAGGGCGCGAAACTCTCCTCCGTCGGCGTGGACACCTGGGGCTGCGATCACGTGCTGCTCAACGACGAGGGCCGCCTCGTCTTCCCGCCCCACGCTTACCGCGACGACCGCACCCAAGTCGGCTTGCAAGCGCTCGCCAAAAACGGAGCCAGCCGAATCTACGCCGCGACGGGCATCCCCAACGTTTTCTACAACACCAGCCTCCAGCTCGCCGAAACCGTCGCGTCTTGCCCCGCCGTCACCGACCTCGCCACGCGCTGCCTCTTCCTGTCGGATTATTTTAATTATCTCCTCAGCGGTAAGATGGAGAACGAGTTTACCGTCGCCAGCACTTCGCAGTTGATCGACGTGCACGCGCCGTGCGATTGGTCGCGCACCGCCCTGGAGCACTTCCGCATCCCGCCGTCGTGGTTCGCCACCCCCATTCGCGCCGGCACGAAACTCGGTCCCGTCCGCGGCATCCCCGAACTCCGGGGCGCGCAAGTCATCGCCGTGCCCGGCCACGACACCGCCTGCGCCTATGACGCCATGCCCGCCGCCGAGGACGGCAACGACCTCTTCCTCAGCTCCGGCACCTGGTCGCTCGTCGGCTTCGAAAGCGCCACTCCCGTCCTCGGCCCCGAGGCCGAAAAAGCCAAGGTCGCCAACGAACGCACTGGCGACGGCGGCTACCGCCCGCTCACCAACGTCGCCGGCCTCTTCCTGCTCGAACAAATCATGGGCGATTTCAAACACCGCCCGCAAACCGACCGCGAGTGGTCCGCGCTCATCGCCGCCGCCGAAAAGCTCCCCACTTCCAAGGATTCGCTCGATCTGACCGACCGCGCCTTCATGAATCCCGATTCGATGAAGGCCGCCATTGATGCGCAGTTGCGGAAACGCAATCTCAAGGCCCCGCGCGACCTCGCTGGCTACACCCGCCTCATCTGCGACTCCATCGGCCGCGGCCACGCCAACGCCGTGCAAGCCTTCGAGCGCATGACGGGCAAGAAATTCAAACGCATCCTCATGGTCGGCGGCGGCTCGAAGAACCGCCTGCTCTGCCAAGCCACAGCCGACGCCACGGGCCTCCCCGTCCTCTCCTTCAGCCTTGAAGGCACCGCTGTCGGCAACCTCGCCCGCCAGCTCATCGCGCTGAAAGCTGTGCCGGACCTCAAAACCTTCCGCCACCTCTTGAGCGCCGACCTGCGGCAAAAAACGTTTTCGCCGCGGTGACTCCGTCGCCGCCTGCCCGTTGACGGACTCAACGAGCGGGCGAGACCGTCAGGTGAGTTCGCAGGCGCCGCCTGCGCACGCGGCCACCTCCTTCAGGGCGGTCTCATCGGTGCGCTCGCGGAGTTTGGTGTAGTCCACGGGATTATAGTGAAGCCGGTTCCACTTGAGGATGTCGTCATCGGTCGCAACCGCCTCGCGCGGCGCCTGCGGATAACGTTTGTCGCCATCATCGGGCAGCAGGGCCACGCCGGTGAAGTTTTCGCGATGTTGCCAGATGAAATCCGCCGCCGCGTCCCAATCGCCGGGTGCCACGGTGCAGGTGTTGGAAACATTATGATGCAGGCCGGGAGAACGCGTCTCCTCGGCGCCGCCCGGACGCACCCAGTGGCGCTGCACGAGTTCCACGAAACGCAGGAAGCCTACCGCGTCCACCTCCTCGCGCAAAATCGCCTGCGGAGGCGCCTCGACCGCGAATGTCAGCACATCGTCCGTCTCGGGCCGGTAAACCGACCGCTCGGTCAGATGTGGATTGGCGGCCTCGAAGTGGCGGAACACCGCGTCGTGCCGATTGGCCTGCACACGGCGGAAGTAATGCCGCGCATGGTGCGGATGGATCCCCGAAGCCGCGCCCAAAAGCAGCGACGCCGTGCCCTCGGGCTTCACGCAAGTCACGCGCGCGGCCGGCTTGACGCCCACCACGGCCGCCACCGCGGCATTGGCCGCGCGGCAGAGCCTGGCACCGCGCTCCAACACCGCAGGATCGAACAGGATCTCCGGATTGTCCATGAAGCCGCAGATGGAAACGCCGAGCAGCGCGTCGTGCTCGTTGAGCCAGCGCGTGACCGGCCCGAGGTATGGCATGTCGGTATAGGACGCCTGCAAGGTGCCGATCACCGCCGCGTGAATGCACGCCACATAAAAATCCTCCGCCGTGCGCAGCGCCGCGCCGTTGATCGTGCTGAGGTTGCACATCTGCCAGCCGCTGAGCCGCACCGGGCCGTCCACCGGTCCCGTGTAGCCGAGACGGCGCAGCTCGGCCGAGGTCGCCTCGCTCAACGGCCCTTCGATCACCGGATGCAGCCCGATCTCGCAGCACGGATTGCAACCGTAGTCGGGATGATCGGAGAAGTAGAAGCCCGGCTCGCCAAACTCTTTTTGCGCGTTGAACAGCCGACGGAACAACGTGTCGTCCGCGCTATTGCGCGGCACCACCGCGGAATTATTGGAGGCCGAGCGTTGCGGATTGTGCTCAAACCAGTTGCCCGTCTTGGCCGACATCATCTCCTCGTCGTCGGGCGAGAACAAACAGATCGTCGCCGAACGGCGGACCCCGCCGCTGAGCACCGCGCGCGCGACAAACATGCAGATGTCGTAAACCTCGATCGGGCGCAGCTTGCGGCCCGCCGCCGAGGCGAGGATATCGTCCACGCGATTCAACGCGTGCTTGAGCGGCAGGTGCCCGGGTGCCTTGCCACCGGCCGTAACCAGCGGGGTGCCGCGCGACCGCACTTGCGCATAGTTGAACTCGACTTTGTGGCTATCGAGGTGGCTCCGAAACAGCGCGTGCAGCGCGTCGGCCCAACCCTCGATCGTGTCGCCCACGTCGTGATGCTGGACTGGCAAATCCATCTCTCCGGCGCGCGCGGGCAATGTCGGCAAGCAGTCCACATGATGCCGCTGCACGGAAAAGCCGCAGCCAGTGCCCGCCAGCAGCAGGAAGAAATACTCGCGGAAAAACTCCACGCGGTCGGCCAGGCTGAACGAGCAGTTGAAAAGTCGCGCGTGGTTGCTCAACACCGCCGCCCCGCCGAACTGCAGCGAGCGCATCGAGGGCAGCACGCGCTTGGCGGCCACCGCCGCGAACGCATGGTCGATCGCCGAGCCTAGCGTGCCATCCGTCAGCCACTCGCCCAGCAGCTTGGCGTCCGCCGAAGACAAATCCGCGGTGGGCGCAGGCACACGGTCGGCGATCTTCGCCGCAAAATGCTGCCGGTGCATCGCCGCCACGCGCTCCACCGCCTCGGGATAAATCTCCCGGCGGCCGAGCTCGCGGCGATAGCGGGCGTATTTGGCCATCGCGATGTAGTCGCTCAGTCCGTTGTCGCCATGCGATTTGAGCCGACGCTGGCGCTGGCGCTCGCGATACACGATGTAGCTGCGCGCCACGTCCCACTCGCCTTCGGCCGCGATGGCTTTTTCGACCAAGTCCTGCAACTGCTCGATGCTCGGGCGCTTTCCCGCGCGGTAAAACAACTCGGCCATGTGCTCCACCCGGCCCGCGATCAGGTGCGCGCGTCCAAACGTCGCCACATCCAAACCGTAGCGGGCGCCGACCTCGTCGCGACGGGGGTTGGCCGCGCCGTCATGGCCCACATCGTAAAACGCCAAAGCGATCGCCCGCGCCACCTTGCCCGTGTCCCACGCCACCGTGCTCCCATCGCGTTTGACCACCAAGCGCTCCACGGGAACGTTGATGGTGTTGAAAATGCGGTTCTGAGAACGAGGAAATGCAGTGGCTGTGGTCATGTTTGAGGGGTGGAAAAAATGAACGCGGGAAACTACGCCGAACGCGCCCGCAAGAACATGACCTGCGTCAAGGTTTCAGACCCTCAACGCGGAAAAATTCGCGCCACTCGCGCGAAAAATCTTGCGCCCGCCCCGCAACTATTATCGCGCGAATCCGCGCAACCATATCGCACGCTTTGCGCTACACCAGCGGTCGCACGAACTCGAGGCTGCGGCGGACGAAATCGTCGCCCTCGGGGCATTGATTTTGGAACATCCCACGCTTCCAACCGAAATCGCCAAGCGATGTGTTGTAGCTCTCAAATTCGATGAACTCCGTCGTCGTCCCGCGCAGCGCCGCGAAGATTTCCGGCCACGGCATCAACCCGCCGCCGGGCACGCCACGATCGTTTTCGCAGGCATGCAACGCCATGAGCTTGTCCCCGACTCTGCGAATCTCGGCCGGTAAGTCGCGCACTTCGGTCGCAAGATGATAAGTGTCGATCGCGATCTTGAGATGTGGGTGCGCCGCGATTTCAGCCAAGCGCAAGGCCTGCGACGGCGTGTTGACCAGATGCGTGCGAAACCGGCTCATCGGCTCGATGCCCAGACCCACACCGGCCTGCCGCGCGTATTCCGCGAGACCGTGCAAACCCGCGGCCGTGCGCGCATATTCATCCGCCGGCGGGCGGCGGCGCAGCACCTTGCCTGGCCGCCCATAAAGCGCGCCCGAATAAGCCCGCGCGCCCATCGCCACCGCGAGATCGATTTGTTTGCGATGCCAGTCAAACGCGAGCTGGCGATTCCGCGGTTCGTCATCGGAGAGATCCGCCCCTTCGGGCCACAAACCACCGGGGCCGATCACGATGCCCATGCCCGCGTCCGTCGCCGCGCGCTTGGTCAACGCGGCGTCGAACCGCACGTCATCACCCACGGAAATCTCGAGCAAGTCCACACCCAGCTTCCGCGCGCGTTGAAATAGCCCGACCTCGCGATCCGCCCACGCTTCGATCCAGAGGTAAATATGTGCGGCGTATCGCATGAGTTGGGGCGGCCGTTCAGCCACGCTTGCCCTGCACGTCGCGTTCGTAGGCGGCTACGGAATCCAACCAGTCCACGCCAGCGGGCACCTCCGCGCGGCGGCAGAGTTCATCCCACACGGCGCCCCACGGCATCGCGCGCATGTGCTCCATGAGCGCCAGCGGCTCGTGCGGCTGGAACTCGCGTCGGCCCTGCTTCGCCATCGCGGGGAACAGGTCGAGCAGGCCGCAGAGAATCGCTTGGCGCGTGGCGCGTGTGCCGATAATGTAGGCGGCGAGCCGGTTGATCGAAGCATCGAAGAAATCGAGCGCGACATAGACGCGTTCCCACGCGCCGCCGCGGGCGATTTCGAGGAAGAGATTGCGCACTTGATCGTCGAGGGTGACAACATGGTCGCTGTCCCAGCGCATTGGTCGACTGGTGTGCAGCAGCAGTTTCTTGTGGAATTGCAGATGCGCCGAAACCTTGTCGGCCACGGACTCGGTCGGGTGATAGTGCCCGAGATCAAGACAGAGCACGAGATCGCGGCTAAGCGCGTAGTTGGAATAAAACTCCTGCGAACCCACCACATACGCCTCGCTGCCGAGGCCGAAGAGTTTTCCCTCGACCGCGTCAACGCAGAGCGACCGGTCGATGCTCTTGTCGGCAAAGATCGCGTCGTAAGACGCCGCGAGACGTTGGCGGAAAGCGAAGCGGTCACGCGGCTCGTCCTTCGCGCCGTCCGGCACCCAGTGGTTGTTGACCGCGGGCGAATTCAACTCCTTGGCAAAATGCTGCGCGATACGACGACTGGTCTGGCCGTGGCGAATCCAGAAATTCCTAATCTCGTCATCGGCATGTGAAAGCGTGAAACCGCTCGAAGCCAACGGATGCGCGAAATAGGTCGGGTTGAAATCGAGGCCGATCTTTTCCTGTTTCGCCCAGTCGAGCCAGCGCGAGAAATGCTTCGGTTCGAGCGCGTCGCGATCCACGTGCTCGCCACCGGTCTCGGCGTAAAACGCGTGCAGGTTTAACCGATGTTGACCGGGCAAAAGCGTGAGCACTTTCGAGAGATCGGCGCGCATTTCGTCGCCGTTGCGCGCGCGGCCAGGGTGGCTGCCGGTCGCCATGATGCCGCCGCCGTCCACCTGCCCCTTCGGTGTTTCGAGGCCGCGCACGTCATCGGCCTGCCAGCAATGCAACGAGATCGGGACCGTCAGCGCTTTGGTGATAGCGGCTTCGGTATCGACACCGAGGGCGGCGTAAGCTTCGCGGGCAAAAGTATAGGGTGTGCTCATGGGTGGTAAATGGGAATCGCGGAGCAGAGCGGGTTGGCGGGCCGACTTCAAGCAGTGTTGCGGGGCAAGCGCGTCTCACCGCCAGATTTTGGCGCGGGCCTTAGCGATTGCATGAGGCGCGGCCGTCGCCCACGCTCGCGGTGCTTTCACCCCATGGACAACGACTACGCCCTGGAACCGGTGCCGCCGACGGCTCGTGGCAACACCGGCCGTTTCTGGAATCTCTACGCGGGGGAACACGCGGCCGGCACGGAATTCATGATCGGGCCGCTCTTCATCGCCGCCGGCGTCGGCGCGCGCGACCTGCTGCTCGGCCTGCTGCTGGGCAACTTGTGCGCCGTGCTGACTTGGCGCGGGCTGACGATGCCGATCGCCGCGGAATGGCGGCTCACACTCTATCGCCAACTCGAAATCGTGGCCGGGCGAAAATTCGTCACGGTTTACAATCTGGCCAACGCCCTGCTCTTCTGCGCGCTGGCGGGCGCGATGGTGACCGTCTCGGCGACGGCTGTCGGCGTGGTCGTGCCGATCCCGATGCCGCAACTCGACGCGTTTTGGCCGACCGGCGCGGGCTGGATCGCGGTCGTGGCGGTCATCGGCGCGCTGTTCACCCTATTCGCGGCCATCGGTTACGAGTGGGTCGCGCGCGTGGCCAACTGGTGCGCGCCGCTGCTGCTCGTCGGGTTCCTCGCCTGCGGTTTGGTGGCGTTGCCCAAGCTCGATGTGCATGGACTCGGCGACTTCGCGCGGCTAGCCGGGGAAATCTGGACCGGCGGTGAGCCCTTGCCCGGACAGATCAAGTTCACCTTCTGGCATGTGTTCTTCTTCACCTGGTGCTGCAACGCCGCGATGCACCTCGGCATGGCGGATCTTTCCATTCTGCGTTTCGCCAAATCGCGCTCGGCTGGCTGGGCCCCGGCGGGCGGCATGTATCTGGGCCACTACATGGCGTGGATCGCGGCCTCGCTGCTCTACGCGGTGCAATTGCGCGCCGATCCCGCCAGTACCGCCGTGCTACCCGGCCCGCTCGCCTACAACGCGATCGGCATCGCCGGACTGCTCTGCGTGATCGTCGCCGGCTGGACCACGGCCAATCCCACCATCTATCGTGCGGGCCTCGCCGTGCATGCGCTGTGGCCCGGGTCTTCGCGTTTCCTCGTGACTGCCGGGATCGGCCTGGTTGTCACGATCATCGCCATGTTTCCCATCATCGCGATGCGACTGCTCGATTTCGTCGGCCTCTACGGCATGATTCTCGCGCCCGTCGGCGCACTGCTGGCGGTAGATCACTTTATTTTGCGCAAGGGCCGCGCCGCGCCCGGAGCCGCGCCGCGCCAGCGCGACGCATGGATGTTCTACGCCGCCTGGTTCGGCGCGCTCGCGCTCTGTGCGATCCCGCTCCGGCAGGGCGTCTTCGCATCCTTCCTCACCGTGCCCGCGTGGCTGCTGTGTGGCGCGCTATTCTGGGCGCTCCACAAATTCGCCGCCAAATCCGGGCAAGCCAATTGATGAAAACCGCCACCAAACCAATGCTGTCCGTCACCCAACGCAACTACCTGCTAGCCTTACTCGAAACCCGTTTTGCGCGGCACCCCGCCCGCCATCGGGGCATCACTTGGGCGCAGGTGCTCGCCCGACTCGAATCGAACTCGGAAAAACTCCGATCACTCGCCGAAATGGAAAACACCGGCGGCGAGCCGGATGTGATCGGCCGCGACAAGGCAACCGGCGCGCTTCTGTTCGTTGATTGCTCGCCGCAAAGTCCCGCCGACCGTCAAAGCGTTTGCTTCGATCGCGCCGCGCTCGACGCGCGCAAGGAGCACAAACCCAAAACCAGCGCGCTGGATCTCGCCGCCGAAATGGGCGTGGAGCTGCTCGACGAAGCGCAATACCGCGCCCTGCAAAGGCTCGGCGAGTTCGACACCAAAACCTCGAGCTGGATCAAGACCCCCGCCGCGATTCGCCAACTCGGCGGCGCGCTGTTCTGCGACCGCCGCTACGATCACGTCTTCACCTACCACAACGGCGCGCAATCCTACTACAGGGGCCGGGGCTTCCGCGCTATATTGCGGGTGTGAGCCACCGACCGGTCGCGCGAGGCAGAAGCCGCGCGCAATCTCCTCGACGCGGCTCCTGGCTGATGTTTCTTAGCCCGCCATGCCCCCCGCCCCTACTTGGAGATTTTCTGGTTCACGCGTCACCGTAAACTGCGATCCGGTATCGCTCGCATTGTCCATCGCCACCAAGGCCAATCGTTGGCGCTGTGCCCCGTCGCAGACCAGCGACCTCACGGTGCGCGTCAACGATCAACTCGTGTCGTTGCGCTTGGCCGACGCCACGCAACGCACTGCCACCCCCTACGAGACCGGCTATAGCCACGGGCTACGCGTGACGCTCAGCGGCTGGCAACACGCCGGCGCCGCGTTGGATTTGACTCTCGATTTTTTCCTCACGCTGGAGGGCCCAGACGAGGATCTCGTGGCCCAACTTAACGCAAGCGATGGCGCGGCGCGTGTGCACGAGCTGCGCTGGCCGGGGGCCATCGAGCCGGCGGATTTCGACCACACCGTGACGCCCAGCATGCAGGGCATGCTCCTGCCCAAGGCGTGGCCAGCCAAGGCGTTTCTGCTCGATTCCCTCTGCTTTGGTCGCGGGCTCTACCTGCCCTGCTGGGGGCACCAGCAAGGCCGCGCCGCGCTCCTCACCATCCTCGAGACGCCCAACGACGCCGGCTGCGATTTCGCGCACCCGCCCGGCGGGCCCACCCGACTGGGGCCGCGCTGGGTGGCTTCGCTCAAGCGCTGGACGTATCCGCGCCGCGTGCGATTCTGCCTCCTCGACCGCGCCAACCACGTTGGCCTCGCGAAACGCTACCGACGCCATGTGATCGAACATGGCCGCTTCGTATCGCTGCGGGAGAAGATCGCCCGCAACCCCCGCGTTGCCGCGCTCATCGGCGCGCCCGTGATTCACACCGGGATTCTCACGCACATCTCCCCGGCGTCGGATTATTACAGCAAGACCGACCCGGCGAAGAACCACATCGTGACGCCTTTCGCCCAGCGCGCCAAGGAGCTGCGCGCCCTCCATGCCCGCGGCGTGCGACGCGCCTACGTGCACCTCGATGGCTGGGGGCTGCACGGCTACGACAACCTCCATCCCGACCCGCTCCCGCCCGCGCCCGAAGCCGGCGGCTGGCGCGGATTCAAGCTCCTGGCCGACACCTGCGATGAACTCGGCTACACCTTCGCCATCCACGACCAATATCGCGACTACTACCACGACGCGCCAAGCTACAATCCGGCCCACACCGTGATTGATGAAAACGGCCAGCATCCGTTCTGCTCGATCTGGTATGGCGGGCCTCATTCGTTTCTCTGCCCCAGTCATGCGCCCGGGCACGTGCGCAAGAATCACCGCGCCATGCTCGCCAAGGGCGTGAAACTGCGCGGCGCCTACCTCGACGTGTTCTCCGTGGTGCCGCCCGACGAATGCCACGCGTCCGAACACCCCGTGACGCGCACCGAATGCCTGCGGCTGCGCACAGAATGTTTTAACTTTGTGCGCAGTTATGGCGGGGTCGTGAGCAGCGAGGAACCGAGCGACTGGTCCGCGCCTTCGCTCGACCTCGTGCACCACGGCCCGTGGATGCGCGACCCCAACCCCGGCGAAGGGACTGCCGTGGGCATCCCCATCCCATTCTTCGACCTCGTTTACCACGATGCCTTGCTGCTGCCGTGGAGTCTCGAACGCGGCGCGTGGGGCATCCCGCCGACGGATCTCGGCTACCTGCACGGCATGGCGCATGCCGGCCTGCCCTACCTGTCCATCACGCCGACACCCGCCGAACTCCGCCAAGTGCGCGCGATGTGCGCCATCAACCAGCGCCTCGCCCTCACCGAACTCACCGGCCACGCCTTCATCGGCAGCAACCCGCGCCGCCAACGCTTCACCTACGCCGACGGCACGCAAATCACCCTCGACCTCGACGCCGACCACCACACCGTCAGCCGCCCATAGAGCGTTTCAATTAATGCCATGGCCGCTTCCCTTTCCTGTCATTCTGAGGCGACTTGTCCGCCATAGCTCCATCGGAGCGACGGCGGAAGCCGAAGAATCCAGCAGGTGCCCCACCACGATAGATGCACTGGATTCTTCGCTGACGCTCAGAATGACAAAAATGGTAGCCAAAAATTTCCTTGAGCGACATTAGCGACACCGCCCGCCTTCGCGCCACGGCCCAATTACCCGCACCCCATTGCGCCCACCTGACGTCATGAATCTGCCAGCTTGGCGGAGCCCCGCTCTATCGTCGTTGCGCCTCGCCGCCATCGATCTCGACGGCACGCTGCTCGGCACCGACCACCAGATCGGCGACGCAAACCGCGCCGCCGTCGGTAAGTTAATGCAAGCGGGATTGGAAGTGGTGCTTGCCTCCGGTCGTCACCATCACGCCATGAGCAATTTCGCGCGCGAGTTGCCGGGTGTGCGCTGGCTGATTTCCGCCCAAGGCGGAGAGGTCAGCGATGTTGATCGCACCCAAGTGCTGGAACAGCGCTTCCTGGCCCGCGCGCAGGTGTCAGCGGCGATCGCCGCGTTGAACCGGCAAGGCATGTCCGCTTTGTTTTACGCCGAGGACGGCATCCTTACTGATTCGCCACTCAACGATGCCTTGGAGTTTTACCAAACCTTGAGCGGCAACGTGCTGCACCGCGTTTCGACCCCGGCGTTGCTTGAGCAACCTATCTTCAAAGTCGTGGCGGCATCCTCGGAAACCGGCATCGACCAGTTTATCGCCGGTGAGGAAATCGCCGGACTCGACCTGCAACGCGTCCGCTCTCACCGCCGCTTCTATGAATTCATGCCGCACGGCGTGACCAAGGCGAGCGGGTTGAAAACCTTGACGGCGCACCTCGGACTGAACGCGGCGCAGGTCATCGCGTTTGGCGACGGCGACAACGATGTGCCAATGTTTCAATGGGCGGGCCATTCCGTGGCCATGCCGCACGGTTGGCCGGACGCGAAGACCGCCGCCCGCCTCGTGGCCCCGGAAGGCGACCCCGACACCGCCTTCGCCCGCGCGGTGGATTGTTTGCTGGGGTAATGGGGGTTGATTTGAAGGTTGAAATTAATAAAACGTTAGCTAACGTTTTATTTAAATGCCTTATGAGCTGCTAGATAAATAACATCTGATCTTGTCACAAAGAACGCAGAGCTCGGCCTCAGAGGGCAGTAAGCCAGACTTGCCACTATCAAATCCTTCTTTCCTCCGTGGCCTCTGGGTCGGAGCTCCGGCTTGGCTCTGTGAGCAATCTCAAACCGATTCTTAACCTACAGCACCTGCTTCATGCAACCGCGTCCACAAACCTTGGCCCAAGTGGCCGCTCGCGCCGAATCACTGGAGCATTTCGGACGCGAACTCGCGGACTGGCTGCACATCGTGCGCGCGCTAAGCTCGCGGCCCGCGTTGGCACGCAGTATAGCTGAAGCCCCGACCCGATTGGCTAACCGCTTTCGCGAAGGCGCGCTCGCTGATGCCATGCTCGCGGCTTATGCCGACCTGCTGGCTGAACGCACCAGAACCGCTTCGCCTACTTGGTGCTTTGAATCAGAGCGGATTTCGCCCGAGCCGTGGTTCGCGGTCAACACGCCACGCGCGCGACTGCTGGCACTGCGCGACACGCCCCCGGCCTTCAAACGCCGCAATCTTTTCTCCCCCGCACCCGATCTGCCCATTCGTTTGCGCCGCGGCCGCCCCGCCGTGCCCGCCGAACAAAAGCGCGCCAAAAACGCCGAACGCCAGCGGCGGTTTCAGCAGCGTCGCCGGGAACTCGTGCGTGAAATGATACAGCACAGCCGATGAGGCACTCTCGAATCTGACGGACCTATCTGCATTCAAAACAGACGTAATAGCTCTGCTTGGAAAAATTGATCGAGTTCCGTAACAGGGCGCGAAGCCGCTGACCATGCAGATGGTTCAGCCTGCAACCGCGCCATCTCAGCAGTGATAAACGCACTGATCTCTGGAATCGCCGGTCCCTCGCCCAACTCCGGCGTCTCGCGTTTCAGTTCCAACAACTTTTCCACGGCCGCTCGTAAAGATTTATTCGTAACCAAGGTATCGAGCATTACTTCGAGTCGCATGGGCACCGGACCAAGTTCGCGCTCCAGCCAAGCACAAGCGAGCACCGGCCGCAGAATGTAGAGATATTTTTTAAGTTTCACTGTCTCGCCGCGCATATGCTCGCGATAGTTATGTCGCGCCATGCTGGCATAGTGATGCCGACATGCGTTGGGGTTGAACCAGTCACGCGCCAAAACCCGGAATCGCTTCACAAAACCTTCATCCTGTCGATAGATGATAGGTGAATCCAGCCACTCCAAAAGCGGAGGGTTAGACTTGGCCAAAAGCCCAAGCGCTTTGCGCAAATCCCAACCGCTGACATCAAGCTCGGCATTCACCGGCTCTTCAATCACATCGCGCAGAGGATGCACCGTCAGGTAATGTGAAGCCGGGCCCGTATAAATAAAGCGCACATCATAATCGCTGTCCGGCGAAGCAAAGCCCCAAGCCCGGCTGCCCGACTCGCAGGCGAACAACACCTTCACCCCGCGCTCCCGTTCAATGGCAATGAGGCGCTCCTGGATGTCTGTTTCGATGCGATTCACGGCAAAATTCAAGAACGACCAGGTATTGTTGGCAAGTCACTGCCTCAAGCCGCCCCGGATGCGCGATCCGCAAAGGCGGTTTCCCCGCATTGCGCGCTGGACACGCTATCCGAGAAAAACTAGGTCGTGGCCATGAAATCCATCGAACTATTTTCCGGGGCGGACGGTCTCGCCTTGGGCTTGGAAAAGGCCGGATTTCAAACCGTCGCCCTATTTGAAAAAGACGCCGATGCCTGTGCCGCGCTGCGCCACAATCGGCCCCATTGGAATATTGTGCAAAGCGACGTTCGTTTCCCTTGATCTCTCGGAGACACAGGATTTGGCCCGGAAAATCAGCCAGCCAATTCATTCCAAGTCGAAGATTTTACCCGGGAATACAATGCTGCCAAATGGAGTAACCAGTGACGTTGCCGCGCACCTTGCCGCTTCGGCTTGAAGCTCATTCCAACTCGCAAACAAAACGTCAAAAACGGAGTCCTTTATCCATTCACGGGCAATGGTCGCTTGGATACTTTTTGAACCGACGAAGTTGACGGCTTTAAATCCTCCTTGGCGGCGTTTGGTCAGGACGTTGATTTCCGGACAGAATTCCTGTTGGAACCGGAATTCTATGCCCATGCCGATCAGTTTCAGCGTGACCTTGGACTTTTCTGGGAACGACTCGCCCAAGCATTTCTGCATTGATCCAAGATCGCATCACTTCGCCGACAAAAGCCTTTTCCAATGCAAAATCTGCACCCTCGCCCAAGTTTCCGGGGGGTAGGTGTTTGAAAGGTGATGGCTTTCTCCAATCGGCAGGTCCCACAGTCGTCGTCGGCCTTCTGATGAGGTTCCCAAATAAACGGGTTGATTGTGTTTCCCCATCAGATGGACCGCGTAGATGACTTGGTCGTCGCCACCAGCAGGCAGGTTGCGGATGAGTTCGTTCGCAAGCGAATGCGTGAATGCATACCGTCGCGCACGAAAATCCCGCGCCTTCTTCTCATCGGCATTGAGTAAACGGCAGGATTCAGCCCAATTCCGGTATTCTTCCTCCCGTTTCACCGGATCCCTCCTGCTGTGAGCAGGGTCGGGACGGCTGCACCGGTCGCTTTGGCCAGAAGCTCCAAGGTGCCCAGCGTAACATTGCGCTCACAACGTTCTATTGAACCGACATAGGTTCGATGCAGGCCACACTTGTCCGCAAACTCGTCTTGGGAAAGACCGGCCTTCGTCCGATAAAGGCGTATGTTTCCGGCAAGAATGTCGCGCAAATCGGGTTTTCGCATCCGCCGAGTTTATCTGGGTGATGACCATAAGGCGACAGACTCCATGTAGCATTCCACTGTAAACCTGCCAATGTTTCGATGCTTGAAAGACCATGTCCGCTCGTTTCGCTATCACCATGGGACACCATGCATCCCGGTCGCAAATGGGCAAAGGGCACCCTGAAAAACCAAGCCAAACGCCATGAGATCGAGGCCCAAATCAAAGGCCACTTCGACGTCCATCCCGTGATCAAAAACAAGGAACGGCTGTTCGAAAGCCTCGCCTTGGGCGCCGCGCCCAACGCTCCCTGACGTACCCGATTTCCTTTCCAAGCGCGGGCGCTCGGCGCTCATGCGCAAGGTCCGTTCAAGGGGCAACGCCTCCACTGAACTCAGGCTGGTCGCGATTTTCAGGCAAAACCAAATCACCGGATGGCGGCGCAATTTCCCGGTTGCGGGCAAGCCGGATTTCGTTTTCCCGATCATCAAACTGGCCCTTGTGGACGGCTGCTTCTGGCACGGCTGCCCTCGGCATGGACGCGTCCCCAAGGCCAATTCCGTTTTTTGGCGCGCGAAATTTTCCCGCAACCGAGCCCGTGACCGCAAGATTAACCGAGTCCTCAGGGCGCAGGGTTGGCATGTAATCCGGGTTTGGGAGCACGCGTTGTCCAAAGATCAACGCCCAAGACTTCTCGGCAGATTTCGCCGCTTTTTCGCCGTTGCGGACGACCAGATAAAAGGCCGCACCGTTTCGGGTGCGGCCTGAATTGAAAACGGGAGGCGCGTTGGGGGCAACGCGCCTCACCAACTTATCGCAGGAACGCTTCGTGGAGGCCGCCGTCCACGGTGAGGACCTGGCCGGTGGTCTTGCTGAGGCGCTGGCTCACGAGGAGGAAATACGCCTCGGCCTGATCGGCGGGCGTGATCGGGGCCTTCGTCAGCGTGCGGTCGGCGTAGAACTGCGCGAGTTTCTTCACCAGTGATTCGGTGGCCTCGTCGTCGGTGTAAGCGATGTTGTATTTGGCGAGCGAGCCAATGACGCGGTCGCGCGGGAACATCGCCGAACCTTGCACGACGGTCGCGGGCGCCACGCCATTAACGCGCACGGTCGGGGCGAGTTCGATGGCGAGTTCGCGCACGAGGTGGTTGGCGGCAGCCTTCGAGGTGTCGTAGGCGACGGAGCCTTTCTTCGCGACGACGGCGTTGGCCGAGGTCGTGAGCACGAGCTGGCCCTTGAGCCCCTGTTCCTTCCACGTCTTCGCGGCCTCGTCGCCGACGATGTAGCTGCCGGTGACGTTGACGTGGAAGGTGAAGAACCACTTGTCGTCGGGAATGTGGCCGGTCGTGTCGCTCGGCCAGAAGACGCCGGCGGTGACGATGATCGAATCGAAGCCGCCGTAAGCGAGCGCGACCTGGTCGAGCATGGCGCGGACGCTGGCGCGGTCGGTGATGTTGGCGGCGAGGCCGATGGCCGGGCCGCAACCGGAGATGCCGGAACCGGCGACGCCGATGCCTTGGCCGAGCTTGGCGGTGATCTCGTTGGCGGTGGCCTCGGCGGTTTCAGTCCGCATGTCCACGCAGACAATGTTCGCGCCCTCCTTCGCAATGCGGTGGGCGGTTTCCTTGCCGATGCCGGAACCGGCGCCGATGATAACGATGGTCTGG
>JADLBI010000170.1 GCA_020847775.1 Opitutaceae bacterium | reverse complement strand
GATCTCGCCCTTGTCGAGCTTGTTGGCAAGCTCGGAGCAGGAGCAACCCTCCTCGCCAAGCTGCTTGATCGTCTCGCGATCGACCAGCGGCGGGAACTGCGAATCGGCGTAGTACGGGTAGTGGCCCGAGCATCGGTACAGGTCGAGCTTGCCGATGTGCGGCGTGAAGACCTGCGAGTAGCCCTGTTTGCGCAGTTCTTCGCTGATGAAGTTCTGCAATTCCTGGCGCACGATCGCGCCATTGGGCGTCCAGAGGATGAGGCCCTGGCCGACGTCTTCGTCGATGTGAAACAGTTTCAGATCGCGGCCGAGCTTGCGGTGGTCGCGGGCCTTGGCCTGCTCCATGCGCTCAAGATAGGCGGCGAGTTCTTCCTTCGATTCGAAGGCGGTGCCGTAGATGCGCTGGAGCTGCTTGTTCTTTTCGTCGCCGCGGTGATAGGCGCCGGCGATCGAGAGCAGCTTGAAGGCTTTGAGCTTCGACGTGTAGCGCACATGGGTGCCGGCGCAGAGATCCATGAATTCGCCGTTTTGGTAGAACGAGATGGCCTCGCCGGCGGGGATGTCGGCGAGACGGCCGAGCTTGTAGCGCTCCTGGCCGCGCTCCTTGATGATGGCGATGGCCTCGTCGCGGGAGACTTCCTTGCGCAGGAAGGGCTGGTTCTCCTTGGCGACTTTTTTCATCTCCTCCTCGAGCCGAACCAGGTCCTCGGGGGTGAATTTGTGATCGAGGTCGATGTCGTAATAAAAGCCGGTGTCCGTCGGTGGGCCGATGTCGAGCTTGGCGTCGGGGAAGAGACGCAGGACGGCGGTCGCCAAAACGTGGGAGCACGAATGGCGGAGTTCTTCGAGGGGAGACATCGGCATGGTGTGTAGGAATTGCGGTCCTCGTTACGAGTGAGGGCCGGAGGGTAAGAAGGCCAGTTGCCCGCCGGGGCTGTCAAGGCAGGGGATGGGTCCAACTCATCGAATTGGTTGCCGAGCACACAGATCGACCCCCAGGTGATGCAGAAGCGGGGTCTGGGCGTGCGCTCACCGTTACGGGTGAGCAGGAGGGGGAAAAACCGGGGGGCGTGGGTTTGGGTTTGCGCGGCGTTCGCGGCTTCGCCCACACTCAGCCCTTTCATGTATCTCAAGGCGCTCAAGCTTCACGGTTTCAAGTCCTTTGCCGACCCCACCACGCTTAAATTCGAGCCCGGCGTCACCGCCGTGGTCGGCCCCAACGGCTGCGGCAAATCCAATATCGCCGACGGCATCCGCTGGGTGCTCGGTGAGCAGAGCGCCAAGGCCCTGCGCGGCGGCAAGATGCAGGACGTCATCTTTGAGGGCGCCGACACCCGCAAGCCCGCCCAGATGTGCGAGGTGTCGCTCTTGCTCACGGATTGCGAGAAGCAACTCGGCAGCGAGTTTCACGAGATCGAGATCATGCGCCGCGTCCACCGCGACGGGCAGAGCGAGTATTTCTTCAACGGCCAAGCCTGCCGCCTAAAAGACATCCACAAGCTTTTCATGGACACCGGCGTCGGCCGGACCAGTTACTCGATCATGGCGCAGGGCCAGATCGATCAGATCCTCTCGTCCAAGCCCGAGGAACGCCGCGCGGTGTTTGAGGAGGCCGCCGGCATCACCAAATACAAGAGCCAACGCCGCGAGGCGATGAACAAGCTCGCGCTGACCGAGCAGAATCTCGCGCGCGTGGCCGACGTGGTCGCGGAGGTCGGCCGCCAAATCGGCAGCCTGCGTCGCCAGGCCGCGAAAGCCCTGCGCTACAAGCGACTCAACCACCGGCTGCGCCATCTCGCGCTGGCGTGGAGTGGTCACCAGCACGCGCAGATCGCCGCCACCCTCGGCGAACTCGACGCCAAGGTGCTCGCGCTGCGCGCCGAGGCCGACACCCGCCGCCACGATCTTGAAACACAACAGGCCGCCCTCGAGGAAAAAAAGGCGCAACGCGGCCGGCTCAACCAGCGCGTGCAAGACGCGCAACAGGCGGTTTACGACCTGCGCTCCCAAAAGGAGGCGGCGGAAAACCAGGCCAATCTCGCGCAGATCAAGCGCACCGGCTTGGAGGACCGGCTGGAATCGTCGCGCGGCAATCTCGGCGAAATCGAAATGCAGTTGCGCGAGGTCTCGGCGCAGGCCGACACCGGCGCGCAAGACAAGCAGATGCAGCTCACGCTGCTCGGCACGTCCGACGATGTTTATCAGCAGCGCAACCGCGATCTCGCCATCGCCGAGGGCGAGTTGAGCAAGCTCGAACAAGAGCTGCAACAGGCCAAGTTTCAACTATTGCAGTTCGACAGCACGGTGGCGCGGCTGCGCACCGATTGCTCCGGCTACGAGGTGGATCAGAAGACCAGCGCGCACCGGCACGACGCGCTCGCGCAGGAGCTGGAGCAGGTGCGCCAGCAGCAGGCCGCCGCCACGCAAGTCGCCGCCGAGCTCGACGTGCGCACCGAGGAGACGCTGGCGGAAAAATCCCGCGCCCACAACGAGGCGACCGCCGCGCAGCAGGCCATCACGGAGCTGACGACGGAGTTTCGCGAAGCCCAGCGCAAGCAGCTGGAAATCGACCGCGCGCTCGCCCAGCGCACCGCGCGCCTGCGCCTGCTCCAGCAGTTGCAGGAAAAATGGGAAGGCTTCGGCGAGGGCGCGAAGGCGATTTTGCAAGGCCGGCTCGATGCCGCGCTGGCCGGGACCAAACCCGTTCCGATCACGCTGGGGCTGGATGTGAAGCCCGATTGCGCACGCGCGGTCGAGGCCCTCCTCGGCGCGTCGGCGGAGGCCATCAGCGTCAGTGACACCGCCACGGCCCAGCGCATTCTCGCGCAGCTGGAGGCGGAGGAAATCGGCTCGGTCGTCCTGCACGTCGGCGATGCCGTGGCAGATCCCACCGCCCATGCCGACCTGCCGGCATTTCTGCAACCGGCCACAACCGCATTGGTCAACACCGACTCCGCGCACCCGGCGGTGAGCGTGCTTGCGTCATGCTATTTGTGCGACGATCTGCCGACCTTTCTTGAATATTGGAAGACGCACCCACAGTTCAGCTTCCTCGCCGTGGCCGCGCGCAAGGGCGATCTGGTGGACCAGCGCGGCCTGATTTACGGCGGACATCGCAACAGCAAGAAATCGGCGAACAGCATCGTGCAGCGCGAGGTGGACTTGCGCGAAACCGCGCGCGCTTTGGCCGACGAACAGAAAGCCCATGACGAACAGCGCGCCGTGATCGAGGCGATCAACGCGCGATTGGCCGCGGCCGAGCAAACGCTGGAGGAAAAACGCGCCGACGTGCTCGCCGTCACGCAGAGCCTGGCGGCGGTGCAAGCGGAGCAGCGCAATGCCCAGCGCACGCTGGACGAGGTTACCCAGCGCGGGGCCCGTATGGAAAACGAAGTCGCAGCCCTGGAACAGGCCCGCCACGAAGCGCACGCCCGTTGGGAGAAAGCCCAGGCTGGCTTGCGCGAGGCCGAGGCCGCCGCTTCCTCCCAGCGCGAGACCATTCAGCAGAACGAGACCAAGCTGGTTGAAATCCGCACCGGGCGCGACATGAAGCGCGACACTCTCGCTCAGGCGCGTTTGGAGTTGGCCGAACACCGCCAAAAAGTCGAGGTGCTCGACCGCGGCTTGGATGAGATGCAGCGCCGTCGGCAGCAATTGAGCGAACTACTCGTCCAACGACAGCAGGAGATCGAGGTGTGGACCGAGCAGATCGGCGAATTGGAATCCGAGTCCGCCGCGCAGCGAGCCAGAGCGGGCGAATTGGACGAAACGTTGGCCGTGGCCCGGCAACAGGTCGAGGCCGCGCGGCTAGAGCTGGTGGATTTGGAGAGCGGCATCAGCGCCGTGGAAGGCACCCAGCACAGCCTGCGCGGTCAGTCCGAATCGGCGCACAACGAGCTGAGCCGCCACGAGGTCAAGTTGGCCGAAAACCGCCAACGCGCGGAGTTTCTGATCGAGGAGGTGCGCCGCGAGTTTTCGACCGAGATCACCGTCATCGACTGGCGCATGGAACTGTGGCGCTCGGAGGACGAGCCCGAGGGCCTGCAACCACTCGACCTTGACGAAGACGAGGAGGGTGGCGCGCCCGCGAGCCCTGATCCTGTAGCCGGGGTCGCTGACCCCGGGTCGGCCGACGCGCCGTCAACAACCGGCGGCACCGAATCCAGCCACAACCAGCCTGCCACAAGCGAACCCTCGCCGGTCAAACGCCGTCGCAAGAAGAAGGAGCCGCGCGGCGAGCCCACCGAGGCGGATTTGGCCGCGCTGGAGCAGACTGATTGGTCCTCGATCAAGGCTGAAGTGGACGCCCTGCGCCAGCGCCTCAACGGCATGGGCGCGGTCAACTTGGTGGCGATCGAGGAATACGCCGAGCTCAAGCAGCGGCATGATTTCCTGCACGCGCAGGTCGAGGATCTCACGCACGCCAAGACCGATCTATTGAAGGCGATCGACGAGATCAACCAGACCTCGCAGCAGCAGTTTCAGGTTACCTTCGAGCAGATTCGAAAAAACTTCGAATACACCTTCCAGACGCTATTTGGCGGCGGGCGGGCGGCGCTGGAGCTCATCGCGACCGAGGATATTCTGGAGAGCGGCATCGAGATCGTGGCGCAGCCGCCGGGCACCAAACTGAAGAGTATCACGCTGCTCTCGGGCGGCCAAAAAACGCTCACCGCGGTGGCGCTGCTTTTCGCGCTCTACATGGTGAAGCCTTCGCCGTTCTGTTTGCTCGACGAGTTGGACGCGCCACTCGATGAGTCCAACATCGGCCGCTTTACCAACCTGCTCGGCAAGTTTGTGGATAACTCGCAATTCATCATCATCACCCACAACAAACGCACGGTCTCGGCCGCGCAGGCGATCTATGGTGTGACGATGGAGGAGCGCGGCGTGTCGAAAACGGTGTCGATGCGCTTCAACCACGAGCACGGCGAGGCCGAGGCGCAGCCGCAAAACATCGCCGAGGCTGTGGTCGGCGCCAAAGTTTGATCCCATGAGCCTGCGCGCGACCCGCATCAAATTAATCTGGGGGGCCTCCAAAGTGATCGCGGCGCGCTGGCGCTTCGGCCTGTGGGGCTATTACGAACGCAAGGAGGGCCACGTTGATTCCGGCCTCGCGATCAGCGTGCGCGGGCTGTTGGTGTATGGGCTGCTGGCGGCGCTGCTGGCCTATGTGGGCGGCGCGACCGCGATCTATCTTTGGCTGGATCGGCGGGAGCACAATTATGTGACCTACACCGATGTGCTGTTGCTGCCGCTGCGCATGGACGAGGTGCGGGAAAAACGCGGGCAGGCCTATCTCGACGATGGCATCGCCGCGATGAAGCAGCAGCGCTGGGCGGAGGGCGAAATGAAGTTGCGCCTCGGCTTGGCGCGTTATCCGCAGGCGCTCAAGGCCCGGCTCTCACTGGCGGAGTTTTATTATTTCATCCAACAAAACGAACGCGCGCTCAAGGTGCTGGTGGAGGGCATGGACGCGGTGCCCGGTTATCCCGGCCGACGTTACGTGACGAATTATTTGACCATCGCTGGACAGGGCCAGGACTACGGCGCGATGCTCGATGCCTGTGACCGCTACCTCGGCGATGCCGCGGGCGCATTACCGGAAAAGGAGCGCGATTGGCTGGTGCAGCAGAAACTCGGGGCGCTACTGGGCGACGGCCAATACGCCGCCGCGCTCGCGATTTTGGATGCCAGCCCCGACAACCCGGTGTTCAACGAGCAGCGGGTGCTCGTGTTGATCGAGCTCGGCCGCGCCGCCGAGGCGGAAAAATATTTAACCGAGTGGCGTGAGTCCGCCGGTGCCACGCCACAGATATTGCGCCTGCAGGTGCGCGTGGCCCGCGAGCTCGGCCGCGTGGAGCGAATGAACGCCTTGCTGGCAGAGTTGCGCCAGATGGCGCCATCCGATCCGCGCAATCTGGCCTACGCTGTTGTGCAGCAACGGTTGGCCAAGGCCGACGCGCAGGCGCAGGCGTCGTTGGAGGATTATTTTTTCCGCTTCGGTGGCTTCGCGGCCAACACGCTCATGGTGGCGCAGCCGCTCGCGGAAATCGGCGCGGCCGATCTGGTGCAGGTCTGCGTCAACCGCGCGACCGACCAGGGTTACGATTTGCGCCCCTTTCTCGTGCTGCTGGCGCAGGCCCAGCTCAAGCAGGGGGCATGGCAGAGTGCGCGCGCCACCACGCAGCGACTCGCAACGCTGAGCACCAAAGGGCGCACGGCCGCCGAGCTCGACGCGGCTGAGCTCGCCGGGATTCTCGCCAGTCTCGCCGCCGATCCTGGGGAGGCGCCACAAGTCGCCTTGCTCAAATATGTCGAGAGCCGCCACCTGCTGTTTCAAACCCACCGACTCATCACCGAGACGCTAATGCGGGCCGAGCGCTATGAAGCGGCGCTGGAAATCATCGCTCGCGCGGAACGGCTTTACCCGAAGAACCGCGCGCTCGACGGTTTCAAGGCCACGGCCGGGGCGATCCTCGCCGAACGGAAAGCGAAGGCCAACACACCGGGCGTCGGCTCGGCGGCGCCCGTGTTTGTGGAAAGTGTGTTTTTCAACCGCGTGGATACGGCTATCGCAGACCGGCAGTGGACAACGGCTGGCGCATTGATCCGCGATATGCAGCAAGCCCGCCCGTCTTGGCTCAAGGCGCGCGAGGCCGATGTGCTCGAGCGACAGATGCGGGTGGCGCGCGAGTCGCAATCACTACTCGAGATGACGCTCGCGGCCCGCATGATGCTCGACGGCAGTCTGGCGCGCGCGCAACGGGTGGTGGACTACGCCGTGGAGCTGCGCAACCAAGGCGACACCGAGCCCGCCGTGCTGCTCCTGCGTGAAGTATTGCGCAACCTGCCGGCTCACGCATTGGCGCGTCGTTTGCTCGAAGAGTGGACGGCGCCTGCGGTGAAACCGGACGAAGCCGCGGAAGCAGCCGGACAGCCCTGAGTGGAGTCCGCCGCCGGAAGCACCATGGACGCGCATAGGGACGTGCGCGCCCACCCACTGAGGATTTCCCATCAATGTGAGGGACGAACACATGGTAAGGGCCGATCTCCGAGCGGCGCCCGGTTCCGCTGGCCAGCAGAACGCCCCAGTCGATTTGGGGTGCTCGTATAGTCCAATACCTTCAGGACATTGGTCTAAAATCCAATCGGGAGGGCGCTTGGGCTAGGCTGCCGTGGGCTGGTCCGTGCCGCCTGTCTTCAGCCAACGGCGGAAGGTGCGTAATTCCTCCAAGGAGCCGACGACGAGCAGGCGGTCGCCGTTGCGTAAGGTGTGTTCACCGCCAGGGTTGAGGATGCGTTCCTCGCCACGCTGGATGCCGACGATTCTGGCTCCGGTGGCGCGGGCGACGCCGAGCTGGGCGAGGGTTTGATCCGCCGCCGGACTGTTTGTCATCGTGGCGGTTTCCAAAATCGTGCCGCTCACGCCATCGTCTTCATCGGCGGTCACCTGCCGTTCGCCGGCGAGGAACCCCTGCGCGGCCTCCAAGTCGTTCTCGGCACCGAGGAGCAGGAGTTTGTCGCCGGGATAGACGCGCAGGTCGGGCCGGATGGCGGTGATGACGTGGCCATTGCGTTCGATTTCCACCAGCGAGGTGTTGAAGCGAGAATGGAGCGCGAGGCGGGTGAGTTCCTGGCCGGCGTAGGCGGCCTTGTCGGGCACGATGCAGTCGGTCAGGCGCAGGCCCCAGTCGCTGAGACCTTGGTCCAATGCGAGTCGGGCGTTGACGCGCGCATCGGCGGGTTCGGCGGAGAACACATCGTGGACGGAGGACTGCCACGAACTGTGCCAGTAAATGAGTCGATTGGAAAACACCGCGGCCACGCCGATGCCCCCGGCGGCGATGACGAGCCAACCCCAGACCGGCAGTTCCTCGATGGGCAGCACCAGATAGAGCCAATAGCCGATGATGATGATTGCGAGGGCGCGCACGCCTTTGTCGATCATGCCGGCGGAGAGCGGCCCGGTGCCGCCCGCGCTTTCCGCAAAAAGCATCGAAACGGCGGCGATATTGCGCCACAGCGCGACGAGCAAGACTAGCACGACTAGACCGATCACACCCCAGAAGGCGTAGTCGATAATCAATGGGTCGATTTCGAACCCGACACCGAAATCACGCAGCGCGGAAAGTAACTGCTGCGAAAAGATCAACAGGCCCGAGGCAAACAAAGCCTCAACGGCGATTTGGACCAAACGGCCGCGGACGAGTTTCCAGATGAGCGGCGAGGATTGTCCGGATTGCAGTTGTTTCAACCAGCCGTGGTAGGCTTCCATGGCGCGAGTGATCCAGCGGGGTTCGAGACGCTCCGCCAGCGCCAGCAACGAATCGGCATGCTTGTTGATCAGCGGCGTGGCCAGCACCGTGAGGATGGAAAGCCCGACCGCGATAGGGTAGTAGGATTCAGGCAGCACAGCGGTGCTGACACCGAGTTGGGCGATGATGAAGGAGAATTCGCCCAAGGGAGTGAGCAGGAGGCCGGCCCGGCGGGCGTCCCGGGGAGAACTGCCGCATAGGGCGAGAGCCAACCCGCAGGCCAGCGGACGGCCAATCATGACGAAGAAAAACAGGCCGAGGATCCACGGCCACACATCCAGCAGCAGCCGGACATCGATCATCATGCCGATGGCGACAAAGAACACGCTGCTGAACACATCGCGCATCCCGGCGAAGGAGCGTTCCACGCCGTTTTTCTGCGGCATCTCCGCCACGATGGCACCAAGGAGGAAGGCGCCGAGGGCGAGCGAGTAGCCCGCCTTGGCGGCGAGGAGTGCGAGCAGGAACAACACACCGGCCACGATAATGGTCTGGAGCTCCGGATCGGCCTTCGCTTCAAGCCGACGGAACATGCGCGGCACGAGCAGCAGGCCGGCGCCGACAAGCAGGACCACAAACGCGCTCATGGTGGCGATCAGGCCGCCGACGTTGGCCTCGCCGCCCGAGCTTTGAGTCTGGCTGGCCAGCACGGTCAGCATAACCACGGCCACTACGTCCTCCAACACAGTGATGGCGAGCGCACGCTGGGAGGAGGCCTCGTGGGTGAGCTTCAACTCTTCGATGATTTTGGCGATGACCGCGGAGCTGGAGACCATGAACATGGCGGCCACGAAAAGTCCCTGCAACGGGGTCCAACCGACGAAGTGCCCGAGCAACTGCGTCAGGTTAAGGATGAAGAACGCGCCGAGCCCGGTGGCTAACAGGGTGGGCATGCCCATGCGGCCGAGCTTGGTGAGGCTGAGCCCCAGCCCGATCGCGAACATCAGGAAGACGAGGCCGATTTGGGACAACAACTGGATGCGATCGACATCGGTGATGAATGAGAAAGGCGGCGTGTAGGGGCCGATCAACATGCCGGCTGAGAGGTAGCCGACGATGACAGAGAGCCCGATCCGCTTGCAGAGCACGCCGGCCAGGCCGGCGGCCAGAAGCACGACCGCGAGATCTTGAATGAAGTTGATGCCGTCCATGGAGGGATAGGGTTGCGGCGGAACTCGTCTGCAACTGGGCGCCTTGCCCGGCAACATGGCCTCGCCGGTGCTACAAGGCTAAATCTGCCGCGGGCTTGTCAATCACCCCGAACTGGAATGCTGATATTTTTTTTGGATTTCTACCCGACAGCTTGCCGCACGAGTGGGGCGACTTTGGTGCCGAGGATTTCAATCGCGCGCATGATCTGGGCGTGGGTGAGCGCGCGGTTGTCGAGCAGGACGGAAATCCGGGAGATGCCGCCGAGCCACTGGTGGGTGTTGATGATCTTTTCCGCGACCGCCTCGGCATCGCCCACTTGCAAGGCGCCAAGCGCGCCGCATTGCGCGTCGAATTGCCCGCGCTCGGGTGGCGGCCAGCCGCGTTCGCGGCCGAGCTGGGCAAACATCTCGCGATAGGCCGGCCAGAAGGTGTCGAGCGCCTGCGTGGTCGTGTCGGCGAGGAAGCCGATGTTGTGCACGCCGATGAAACATTGGTCCGCGGGGTGGCCGGATTCCGTCCAGGTTTTCCGATAGAGATCGGCCAGGGGGCGAAACTGTTTGGGCGAGCCGCCGATGATGGCGATGATCAAGGGCAGGCCGAGCTTGGCGGCGCGCACGACGGATTCCGGCGTGCCGCCGACCCCGACGATGACGGGCAGCGGTTGTTGGACGGCGCGCGGATAAACGCCCTGGCCGGTCAGCGGCGCGCGGTGTTGGCCCGCCCAAGTGACCCGGGTTTCGGCGCGGATTTTCAGCAGGAGCTCAAGTTTTTCGGCGGCGAGTTCGTCGTAGTCGCGCAGGTCGTGGCCGAAGAGCGGGTAGGATTCGATGAAGGAGCCGCGGCCGATGACGAGTTCGGCGCGGCCGTAGGCAATGAGATCGACCGTGGCGAATTGCTGGTAAACGCGCACGGGATCGTCGGAACTGAGCACCGTCACCGCGCTGGCGAGGCGGATGCGCCGGGTGCGCGCGGCGGCCGCGGCGAGGAGCACAGCCGGGGCGGAGGAAACGTATTCGGGGCGGTGGTGCTCACCGATGCCGAAGACATCGAGGTCGATTTGGTCGGCGAGTTCGATTTGCTCCAGCAGTTCGCGCACGCGTTGGGCATCGCCCACGGGGCCGGTCTTGGCGGTGGCGACAAAGCTATCAACTCCAATTTGCATCGGGAACCCATAACCATGACGAAGGATTCGGCAACTGACGGCGCGCGTCGTGCGTTCCGGCGGATGGCGGATTCGAGGTAGCGCGTGCTTCCAGTCTGCCCTGAACCAAATTGCAGGCTGGAAGCCTGCGCTACGCGGAAGTAGCCTGCGCCTGGTAGCAGAAATTAGAGTTTGTCCCTAAACGCCCCGTAAGTGGCGCGAATTCAACGGACACACTTAAATAGCCACGAACTGAAAGTTTGTCCCTGAGGTGTGCCGAAGGTGGATTCGTGGCTATTTAAGTTTGTCAGTGTAAAAGCCGAAAT
>JADLBI010000169.1 GCA_020847775.1 Opitutaceae bacterium | reverse complement strand
TCGGCCGTTCCAATGTCGGCAAATCATCGCTCATTAACCTGCTGACGATGCGCCGCAGCCTCGCCAAGGTGTCCGAGACGCCGGGCAAAACGCAGCTCATCAATTTTTTCGTGATCAACCGCGCGTGGTCGCTTGTGGACTTGCCGGGTTACGGCTATGCGAAGGTTTCCAAAAACCAACGCGCCGATTTCAACGAGGCCGTGGCTGACTACCTTGAAACGCGTGAGAGCCTTCGGCACACGTATGTGCTGATCGATTCGCGGCTGCCACCTCAGAAAATCGACGTGGAGTTTCTGCGCTGGCTGGCGGGCACGGACGCGGAATTCTCAATCGTGTTCACCAAAGCCGACAAACAGTCCGCCACGAAAACACAGGCGACCGTCGCGCTGTTTAAACGCGAGTTGTTTGGTGAAATGGCGCATGCGGCGGAGGTTTTCATCACCTCCGCCGAAACGAAACTTGGGCGCAACGAGTTGCTCGGCCACATCGGCCGATTGTTGGACTGAACACGGTGCGAAGGTGCCACCATGAAACGCGCTCATCGTCCCGTCGTGGGAAAATCCGCGCCGTGTCGCGGCAAGCGGCGCTACCATTCGCAGGGTGACGCATTGGAAGCGGCCATGCTGGCCGGCGTGGAGCGGCGCCGCCGCGCCTACGTTTGCCCGTGGTGCGGGCTCTGGCATTTGACGACGATTCGCGACGGGTGAGTTTTCACGGCCGCGCTGAGGAAAATCAAGGTGCTGCGCCAACGTCGGTTAGCTTTGAGACGATGGCGCGGGAGCGCCGGTAGGGGCGGACCGCCGGGCCGCCCGCGATTGGCTTTACGGCGCGCCCAGCGGTCGCGCCCTACCCAGAATAATCGTTGTGGGTAGCTGATCCTACTTCACCACCGCTGGCGTGAACCCGCCGCTGAGTTTTTCCCACTCGGCGATGATGCGGTCCACGAAATCATCCTCCTTGGCGGGCACGATTTTATGGCGCGCGTCGAGCCACTCGACCGTGCGTTTCACGCCTTCCTCGTAGGGTGTTTTTTGGCGAAACTCCGGCACGTCGCGTTTCAGTTTCTCACTCGAATAAACGCCGTGGTAACGGAAAATTTCCTCCAGCGGTTGCAAGCGTTCGTGTTGCAACGCGACCAACAGATCGGTGGGGATGTGCACGATGCGCGGCGCTGGCGCGCCGAGCGCGGCGGCGGTGCGCCGCGTGTATTCGTCCCAAGTCGCGACCTCGTCCGCCGTGGCGTTGTAGGCTTCGCCGAAACAGTGGCGGTTGCCGGCGGCGTGGGCGAAGCCGCGGCCGACGTCCTCGTGGTAGCAGCTCTGCCAGAGGCCGTGGCCGTCACCGCTGACGATGACCGGCAGGCCTTGGCGCAAGCGGTCCACAAACGAATGCTCCCAGCCGAGATTGTTGATGACCGGACCGCCCGGGCCGTAGGTGTGCGAAGGGCGGATGATCGTGACGGGGAATTTGCCCGCTTCATGCGCGCGCAGGAAAATCTGCTCACCGGCGAGCTTGTCGCGGCCATAGCTGGAGTGGGGGCGTTGCGGGGTGAGCTCCGTGGTGGGCAGGATGGTCTGCGTGTTGCCGTAGGTGCAGACTGTGCTGCAAAACAGAAAATGACCGCAGCGTCCGTCCAACGCGCGCACATCGCTTTCGGCCTGTTGGACGTTGAAGCAAATCATGTCGATCACGACGTCCCACGGGCCGTGGTCGGCGACGAGTTTCTCAAAGGCGGCGGTGTCATCGCGATCGCCTCGCAGGCGGCGCACAGCGCCGAGCCGATCCTCGGTTTTGCCGCGGTTGAACACCGTGATGTCCGCGCCGCGCCCATGCAGGGCTTTGACGATGCCGCGCGAAATCAAACCGGTCCCGCCGATGATCAAGACTTTCATGCGCGCAGCCAACACCCGGGACGGAAGGTTGTCGATGGCGCAGGCAACCGGAGGGGCGGTTACCCCTTGCGCTTGGTTGAGCGGTCGCGGCTGAGTGTCTTGGGTGGAAGAAACGTGGCGACGAGCTTCAGCGAACCGACGGCAAGGAAACAAACATCGACCCGATGCGCGCGGCCGCCATGCTTGTGTTCAGCCATGCAACTTCGGCTGTTTCTCGTCATTTTCACCTGCAACGCGCTCGCGTTGTTTGTGCGGGCCGGCGAAGCGAAGCGCTACGGGCCGGGCACGCGGTTGGAAAAACTCGCGGTGGGCGCGACGGTTTATCACGACATCAACGTGAGAACAGTCACCGCCCGCACCGTCCTTTTCATGCATCGCGACGGCATGGCCTCGGTGAAGTTGAGCGAGCTCGATCCTGAGCTGCGGGACAAGTTTGGCTACGATCCGGTGGCGGAGGCGGAAAGCGACGCGGCAATGCGGAAGGCCATTAAAGAGCGAGAGGCCATCGCCGCGGCGGCGAAACGTGATGCCTCATCAGCCCGCCGGTTTGACGCCGTGCTGCAACAATTCGGCACAACGGCGACGCCCATGACGGGGGTGGATTTGCGCCCGCGGTTTCGCGGGCTCGAGCTCTACGCGAAGGACCAAGGCCGCCGCCCGAGCTGCTCGGTCTTCGCGGTGGTGAGTGCGTTGGAGTTCATTAACGCCGGAAACACTGGTCGGGCGGAAAAGTTTTCGGAGGAGTATCTGATCTGGGCGACCAGCCGCACCATCCAACGTTCCGGCACCGCACGGGAAAACCGCAGTCGGGCGGGTGATGATGCCGACACCGGGTTTTCGCTCGCCGAGGTCGTCACCGCGTTGCGCGGCTACGGTATTCCGCCGCAAGACGCCATGCCCAACACGATCGGGCACGCGACCAACGCCACCGCGGAACCGTCGGCGGCCGTGATCGCCGAGGCGCGCCAGCACGGCAGCGTTTCCATTCACCTCGTGTCGGGGCGCGACAATCCTACCCGGCTCAACAATGTCGTGCACGCGCTCAACGCGGGCATCCCGGTCGTGATCGGCACGGTGTGGCCGCGTTTTCAGAACATGCGCGCCGCGCTGCTCAACTCGCAGACGCCCGTTTACAACCACGCGATCACACTCGTCGGCTACCGCTGCCCGTCGGGCCGACTGGAGGACGCGACTTTTATCTTCAAAAACTCCTGGGGCGTGGCGTGGGGCGCGGGCGGCTACGGCTTCGCGACCTACGCTTATCTCGCTCGGCACCTCCAAGCGGCGGTCCTGCTGGAATTGGCGCAAGATTGACCGCCGCGCGATCGGGACCGAAGGATGCTTGCCAAGCTGATGGTATTGATGCGCGATTAAAGGCGCAACATGAGCAAACCAACGGTCCTAGAATTATGCGCGGGTGGCGGTGGGCAGGCCCTTGGCTTGGAGATGGCGGGTTTCGCCCATTCGGGGGTCGTTGAATATGAGCCCGCTTTTTGCACGACCCTGCGCTCCAACCGTCCGCATTGGAATGTGGTCCAAGGGGATATTCGTAATTTGCGGGCGGAGGATTTCACCGGTTCGGACATCGTCGCGGCCGGCGTGCCGTGCCCGCCCTTCAGCGTGGCGGGAAAGCAACTGGGCGCGGACGATGAGAGGGATATGTTTCCCACGGCCTTGAAAATCGTCTCGGTCGTCAAGCCGCGCGCCGTGTTGTTTGAAAATGTCCCCGGTCTGGCCACCGCCCGTTTCGCCGATTACCGGATGAACCTGTTCCGCCAGTTGGCCAAGCTGGGCTATATGCCGCGTTCGGCGGTCCTCCACGCGATGGATTTTGGCGTTCCGCAGTTGCGTCCCCGCTTTGTGATTGTGGCGCTGCGCGCGGACGACGATCCCTATTTTTCGATGCCCGCCCCGACCGCGCCTCCGCTTTTTGTCGGGGACGCATTGGCGGACCTGATGGAGGAACGGGGTTGGCAGGGCGCGGACGACTGGGCCCGGCGGGCGCAAGGCATCGCGCCGACGGTGGTGGGCGGTTCCAAAAAACACGGCGGTCCCGATCTCGGCCCCACCCGCGCGAAACGCCAATGGGCTGAACTGGGGGTGGATGGCCTGGGCATCGCCGACGAGGCGCCAGCGGCGGATTTTCCACGCGACGGCAACCCGAGGCTCACCGTTAGAATGGTGGCGCGGGTGCAGGGTTTCCCGGATAGTTGGGTGTTTTCCGGCCGCAAAACCATCGCCTATCGCCAGGTCGGCAATGCGTTCCCCCCGCCGGTGGCCAAAGCCATTGGGGAGGCGTTGGCCATGGCTTTCGCGCGCCGGGTGCGACCGGGGCCCGTTACAGAGGGAGCGCGCCAATTGGTCCTGCTTGAACCCAAGCCGCGTTCGCGCCGCTCGGTCGGCCAGCGGCGGACCGCTTGAAGAATGAGAGCCAAAGCAGAAGGCTTGATCGTTCAGGCCCGGCGGGATTTCCACGCCGCCTTGCTGGCTGGTCCACTCACGGTTTCCGCGAACGGCGTGCCTGCCATCGCTGATGCGGCTAACAAGAAAAGCATCCGGCTGGCTCAAGCGTTGGTGGAAGGCGTTGGCGCGGCGAAGACCAAGGCCAAGGTGGCGGGCCAGCAATCCGGCGATGAATTTGAAGACGCGGTGCTGGTTTTTTTACGCGCCACGTTTCTCGCGCTGCCGCATCTACGCCCGGGAAATTGGACAGTGGAGAAAGGAGGCGGGCAGGTCAGTCGTTTTGAGCAACTCGCCCATCTGGCGGAACTGGCGCGTTTTCTGGGTGAGCATCCCGGGCTCAAGGCGGCGATGCCCGTGGAGTATTTTATCACTCCGGATGTGGTGGTTTCGCGCGCTCCAGAACCGGATGAAGTCATCAATCACCCGCGGGTGATCGCTGACGCCTCGACGGCTGTTCACTCGCCTCTGCGGCGGCAGAACAACCCGCTACCGTTATTGCACGCGACCATCTCTTGCAAATGGACCATACGCAGTGATCGCGTGCAAAACACCCGCACCGAGGCGCAAAATCTTATCCGCAACCGCAACGGACGAGTGCCGCACATCGTGGCGGTGACGGCCGAGCCCCTGCCGTCGCGCATCGGCGCCATCGCGCAGGGCACGGCTGACCTTGATTGTGTTTACCACTTCGCGCTGCCCGAGTTAATTGCCGCGCACACGAGCCTGGGATATGACGAAGACGACTTTCTGAAATCATTGGTGGACGCCAAGCGGCTGCGCGATATTTCCGATCTTCCGTTGGACTTGGCCATCTAGGGCGGCTCAACTCCGCGCAATCTTTCCATGAAAACCTTTCCTGCCAATTTCACTTGGGGCGCCGCCACGGCGTCCCACCAAATCGAAGGCGCGTGGCGCGAAGACGGCCGCGGGCCGTGCATTTGGGACGCGTTTTCACACGTGCCCGGCAAGGTGCATCAAAACCAGAACGCCGATATCGCCTGCGACCACTACCACCGCGTGGAAGAGGATGTGGCCCTAATGAAGGCCATGGGGCTCAAGGCATACCGCTTCTCGCTATCGTGGAGCCGACTGCTGCCGCAGGGTCGCGGCGCGGTCAACGAGGCCGGCGTGGCGTTCTACAACCGGTTGATCGACGCGCTGCTCGCCAACGGCATCACGCCGTGGGTCACACTCTATCACTGGGACCTGCCGCTCGCATTGCAGTTGGAAATCGATGGCTTGCTCAACCCCGAAATCGCGGACCACTTTGCGCATTACGCGGAGATCTGTTTCGATCGATTCGGCGACCGCGTGAAAAATTGGATCACACTCAACGAGCCGTGGTGCAGCGCGGTGCTCGGCCACGGCATCGGTTACTTCGCGCCCGGCCGCACCAGCCAGACCGAGCCGTATCTCGCCGCGCACAATCTCATCCGCGCGCACGCCAAGATCGTCGATGTTTACCGTCGCAAGTTTCAATCCACGCAGCGAGGCGTGATCGGCATCACCAACAACTGCGACTGGCGCGAGCCCAAGACCGATGCTGCCGCCGACCGCGCCGCGGCGGAGCGCGGCCTTGAGTTCTTCCTCGGCTGGTTTGCCGATCCCATCTACCGCGGTGATTATCCCGAGGTCATGCGCGCCGCGGTGGGCGCGCGGCTGCCGGAGTTCAGCGACGCCGACCGCGCGTTGGTGCGGGGCTCGAGCGATTTCTTCGGCCTCAACTTTTACGGCGGCATGTTGGCCTCCGAACCCACGGGCGCGAACGTCGCCAGCACGGTGCCGACCGGCAACGGCGGCATGGCGGCCGATCAGCGCGTCGAACTTTCCGATGATCCATCGTGGGAAAAAACCGACCTCAACTGGAACGTCGTGCCGCACTTCTGCCGCAAGATGCTCAACTGGATCGATCGCCGCTATGGGCACCCGCCGATCTACATTACCGAAAACGGCATGGCGCTGCCCGGTGAGGACGACGTGACGGTGGCGGTCAACGACACACGACGCATTGATTACATCAATCGCTACCTCGAAGCCTGCCATGCTGCGATCACCGAGGACGGTGTCGATCTGCGCGGCTACATCGTGTGGACACTGATGGACAACTTCGAATGGGCACTGGGCTACAGCAAGCGCTTCGGCCTGCACCATGTGGATTACGCGACCGGCCGGCGCACTCCGAAGCAGTCTGCCAAGTGGTATGCCGGCGTGATGCGCCGCAATGGATTGGAGTGACGACTGTTCCATGAAAGTGTCTCGTATTGCGTGACACTTCCGCAAGGGCTCAGCGTTGGCGTCGTTGCAGCAGTGTCACGGCGAGAAGCAGGCCAAACGAAATCACGAGCAGCACGGCCGCGAAAGCGTGGGCGGCGGGGTAGTTGAGCGCTTGCACTTCGTCGTAGAGCGCGATGCTGGCGACCTTGGTCACGCCGGGGATGGAGCCGCCGATCATGAGCACGACGCCGAACTCGCCGAGTGTGTGGGCGAAGGCGAGCGTGAGCCCGGCGGCGACGCCGTGGCGGGCGAGGGGCACATGCACGCGCCAGAACACGCGTCGCGGCGTAGTGCCTAGGGAAACGGCGGCGTCGAGTAGCTCGCGCGGCACGGCGCGTAGCGCGGCTTGGAACGGCTGCACCGCAAAGGGGAGCGAATAAAACACCGAGGCAATGACGAGTCCGGTGAACGTGAAGGCCAACGGCGTGCCGGTGATCGCATGCAACCAACTGCCTGGGGGATGCTGCGGGGAAAACGCGATAAGCAGATAAAAGCCGATCACGGTTGGGGGCAGCACGATGGGCAGGGCGACCAGCGTCTCGATGAGCGGCGTGAGGCGATGGCGCGAGGTGTTGAGCCAGTGCGCCAGCGGCAGGCCGATCAAACCTAGGAGCAGCGTGGTGATGGCCGCGAGCCGCAACGTCAGGCCGAGCGCCTGCCAAAGAGGCGCGGGCAGGCCCAAGAATGCGGCGGAGGTTTCAGCCATCACTCCGACGCTGCCACGCCGTAACCGTAGCGGGCAAACACGTTTCGCGCCGGGGCGCCGCGCAGGAAGGCGATGAAGCGTTTGGCCGCGGCATTATCCGCGCCGCGTTTGGTAATGATGGCGCCTTGCAGGAGCGGTGAATATAGCGAGGCGGGCACGGCTTGCCACTTGCCGCGGCCGGCGAGTGAGGGAGATTTGAGGGAGGAGAGGGCGACAAAGCCGAGATCAGCGTTGCCTGAATCCACGAATTGCGCGG
>JADLBI010000168.1 GCA_020847775.1 Opitutaceae bacterium | reverse complement strand
TCCGCGGCGTGCACACGGTGTCTGTCACCCGCGACCGACGCTGGGCCGGTCGGGAGAGTTTCTATGTGCGCCACGGCGATTGGTTTGTGCTCCTCAGCGCGGGCTTGGCGGCGATGGCCTTCGCTCTCCTGCGCTACACCCCGCCACCGAGCGAGCCCAGCCCGTTGTGAGTTCAGGAGGCTGACGGTTTGCGCCGCGGCGTGTTTGCCGTGGGTGCGGGTGGCTTTGGGGGCAACGTCTTCCCGGCGCGCGGGCGTGAGCGGGGGCGCGGCTTGCCGCCATGCAGGTCGGGCAGCCAGGGCACACCGAGGCGCAGGCATTCATCACACATGTGGCCAACAGGACAGGCGCGGCCTTCGCAGGCAAGCGGGTTTGCCGCCACTGAGATTTCAGGGCTGACTTGCCCCGGCCTAGCGTCATAACGATGAGTCCATGACGCCTAAAACTATCCGCCGCGCCGTCGAGGCGCTTTCCACTTTCAAGGTTGAAACGCCCAGCTGGGGTTTTGCCGACACCGGCACACGTTTCGGGAAGTTTTTTCAGGACGCTGCCGCCATCGATATGAACGACAAGCTGGCCGACGCCGGACAAGTGCACGCCCTCACCGGCTGCTGTCCAACGGTCGCGGTGCATGTGTTGTGGGATTTCGTGGCGGGGGAGGATCCGGCCAAGGTCGGCCGGCTTGCGCGCAAACATGGCGTGAAGATCGGCGCGATAAATCCGAACCTCTTCCAAGATCAGGAATATAAATGGGGCTCCTTTGGCCACAACGACCCGCGTATCCGCCAGCGCGCGCTCCAACACTGCTTCGATTCGGTGGACATCATGCGGGCGACCGGCAGCGAATACCTCTCACTCTGGTTTGCCGACGGCACGAATTATCCGGGGCAGGGGAGCATTCGTGAGCGCAAGGGTTGCTTTGAGGAAAGCCTCAAGGCACTGCACAAAAAGCTCGGCCCGAAGCAGACGATGCTCGTCGAATACAAACCCTTTGAGCCCGCGTTTTACGCGACCGATATCGCCGACTGGGGCATGGCGTTGCTTTATGCGAAGAAGGCCGGCCCGCGCGCGAAGGTGCTGGTGGACACCGGCCACCACTACCAGGCGCAGAACATCGAGCAGATCGTGGCGTGGCTCCTTGACGAGGACATGCTCGGCGGCTTCCACTTCAACGACCGCCGCTACGCGGACGACGATCTCACGCTTGGTTCGATCGACCCGTATCAGGTATTCCGCATCTTCCACGAGATACACTTCTTCGCCGCCGACCGCGGCAAGATGCCGAAGATCGCCTACATGGTGGATCAGTGCCACAACGAGAAACCCAAGGTCGAGGCGATGATTCAAACCGTGGTCATGGCGCAGGAGCTTTACGCCAAGGCTGCTATGGTGGACCACGAGGCGCTGCGCAAAGCGCAGGCGAAAAACAACGTCGTCGACGCCGAGCTCATCTTGAAAAAGGCATTCTTCACCGATGTCGCCCCCGCACTCGCGGCTTATCGCAAGCAGGGCAAACTCCCCGCCGATCCGCTCGCGGAGCATCGCCGCCAAGGTTACGAGAAAAAAGCGGCCGCTGATCGCCGCGCGCGCCGCAAGGCCCAGGGCATCTCGCGCGGCGGCAGCTTCGCCTGAAACGGTATGAACAGATCTCAGGCATGGTTCGCTATCGGTAAAATACCGGGGCTGGAGCAACGCCGGGAAAAGCCATTGAGTAAGGACTAAAACAACGTTCGACGAAGTATGAATATCCCACTGTGGATAGCGCGTTGGATTCCCGGACTCGGCAGGCGAGTGGCAATGCGTATCGCCAAAGAGCATTGTTTCCCTGATTTGGGCGACTTGCATCATCCGATGAAGAACACTCGTGAGCCAAATGTATGGAATGCGCCGAAAGATCCTTGTTGGGTCATTTATGCGCCGTGGCTCGATGGGCAAGTAGGTCTCCGATCATCTCGGATCATCATGATTTCGAAACGGACCGGAAAGGTTCTCTACGATGGTAGTGCGGGGGATGAGGGATGAACTGGCAAAGCATACGAGTAAGGGATAATGAAACGGCCCAATTCTGAGCGTTTTGCTTCGCCGTAGCGAAGCGGGACGCAGGTTGAACAATGCGTCTGCCAGTCCGGCCCGAATGGGGATGGGGGAAGCCGTTTACTGCCGTTGGTCCAACAGGCCAAACTATCCGTAATTAACACGAAGGTCGCAAAGGAAGCAGAGTAGCTGGGGGTTGTGCCGGGAGTGCCGAGCTCCAGTTCGGCAGGTTCGGTGAACGCATGGTGAGGGATTCGGCGACTAGGCGAGGGGCGTCGCGCCCGCAAAGCGTTTATTTACCACTGATGTTGAATCATGGCTATTGCGAAAAAGGGCAATAACTGCCAAGGTAATGGTGATGAAAGCCCCCAAACTTTCCCCGCAGCAGGTCAGTGATTTCCACGCGGAGGGCTACGTGATCGTGCCCGACGTGTTTGACCCGGTCGATCTGGAACCGCTGCGCGCCGCGCTGCACGCCGAGATCGACCGCAAGGCCCGCGAACTACAAGCGCAGGGGAAACTGGCCAATCTCCACCCTGAGCTCGATTTCGACCGGCGGCTGGCGGCAATTTATCGCGACTCGAAGGAGAACGGCGAGTTGCTCATGCGCCATCTCGAAGGATTGCGTGGTGGCGGC
>JADLBI010000167.1 GCA_020847775.1 Opitutaceae bacterium | reverse complement strand
GCTGGCGCTCGCCGCTACGGGCGACTTACAGTAGCTTACCCGGCTGGTAATTGGCGGCGCCTTTTTGGCGCTTGGCGAGGCGGCGCGCGGTGGCGACGAAGGCGTCCACTTGATGTGGAGCCGCGCCGACGAAGCGATGCGTTTCGGCCAGAATGCGGCGCAACGCGGTCTTGCCGAGCTTGAGGCGCTTGTCGCCGGAGAGGCGGTTAATCATGTCGGCCTCGCCACCGGCGCGAATCGCTTGGGCGGCGGCGAGCGCGTGTTCCTTGATCGCTTCGTGCGCGGTCTCGCGGCCGGCGCCGGCCTTGACGGCCTCCATCAAGATCGTGGTGGTGGCGAGGAAGGGCAGGTTGCGCTCGTTTTCCGCGGCGATGACGGCGGAGAACACGTTCATCTGGTTGAGCACGTTGAGCCACGTCTCGAGCAGGCCGTCGATGGCGTAGAACGAATCGGGCAGCGCGACGCGGCGCACGACCGAGCAGGACACGTCGCCTTCGTTCCACTGGTGACCGGCGAGGCCGGTGGTCATGGCGACGTAGCCGCTGAGAATGGTGGTGAAACCGCAAATGCGCTCGCAATTGCGCGCGTTCATCTTGTGCGGCATCGCGGACGAACCGACCTGGCCTTTTTGAAACCCTTCCGTCAGCAAACCTTGGCCGGCCATGAGGCGCAGCGTGGTGGCGAAGCTCGCGGCGGCGGCGGCGATTTGATGCAGCGCGGTGACGACTTCGAAATCGAGGCTGCGCGGGTAAACATGGCCGACGGCGTTGAGCGAACCGCGGAAGCCGAGGTGCTTGAGCACGCGGCGCTCGAGTTGATCGACCTTGTGGTTGTCGCCCCCGAGGAGCGTGAGTTGATCGAGCTGCGTGCCGACCGCGCCCTTGAGGCCGCGAACAGGATAACGGTCAACCAACTCGGCAAGGCGCGTGTAGGCCGCGAACAGTTCCTCGCCGAACATGGCGATGCGTTTGCCGAGCGTGGTGGGCTGCGCGGGCACGTTGTGCGTGCGGCCGGTGAGCAGCAAATCGCGGTGCGCCTCGGCCTGCCTCGCGAGGCCGAGGAGCGCGGCGGCGGCCTTGAGCTGCACGACCTTGAGCGAGCGCAGGATTTGGAGCTGCTCGACGTTTTCCGTGAGATCGCGGCTGGTGAGGCCGAGGTGGATGAACTGGCGGTTGGCGAGGCCGGAGAACTCCTCGATGCGCGCCTTCACGTCGTGCAGCGTCACGCGCTCGCGCGCGTCGATCGACGCGAGGTCGATCTGGTCCTTCACCTTTTCGTAGTCCTTGATCGCCTCGGCCGGAATCGGCACGCCGAGGTCGCGCTGCGCCTTCATGACGGCGATCCAGAAATCGCGTTCGAGGCCCACGCGCCCGGTGGGCGACCAGATAGCCTTGATGGCGGGCGAAGCGTAGCGTTCGGCAAGGACGTTGGTGATGGGAGCAGATTCGTTCACGAAAAGAAGTGCTAGTTAGGCAGGCGTGATCACGGCTGCCAATGGCAAAGACCATTGTGGAAGTGTCACGTATTACGTGACACTTCCCCGGGGCTCAGAGGAACGAGCAGATGTATTCGCAGAGGCCGCCATCGACATCGATGGTGAAGCCGGAATTGCCGGGGACCTCGAAGGTCGCGCCAGTGACGTGAGCCTTCGTTTCCTTTTCGCCGTCGATCGTCACGCGGCCGGTGCCCGCGATGATTTCCATGCGCTCGGGCGCGCCGGTGCCAAAATGATAGCTGCCGGGCTGGATGATGCCGAGGGTCTTTTTCGCGCCGCCCGGCATAAGGACGGTGTGGCTGAGCACGCGGCCGTTGAAATACACATTGGCCTTGGTGTGGACGGTGACGCCGCTGAATTCGGAAGGGAGGGAGGACATGGGAAGCGCAGTCCAGTCGATGCCACCACCCGGCGCAAGACCCGCGATTGTCATGCGCGGAACGCCATGGGGCGGTTTGCCCGGCCCCGGCCAGTTTGTAACATAATACGTTACAAACTGGTTTGGGGCGCGGCGTGGTGGCGCGGGGGAAATCTCACGCGGCGGAGAGGCAGCGGGTGACCATTTCGCGGAGGACTTCCTCCTGCTCGCGCGGGCGCTCCACGATGCCTTCGAAGGCGCTGATGAATTCTTGCTGGCGGTCGATTAACTGTTTGAGCGAGGGCAGGCGGCCGGCGCTCGCGAGTTTGCCGACATACCACGGGTTCTGGGTGAAGAGATTGAACGAGCTTTTCTCGGTGGCTCCGGTGAATTTGGCGGCGTAGGCTGTCGCGCCTTGCAGGCCATCAAGCCCGCGGTGGCCGAGGCGCACTTCGCCGACGTCGAGCAGGGCGCGCACTTGGATGAGGATGCGGTTGCGATTTTGCAGCGCGGAGAGCACCGGTCGCGCATCGCCGCCGGTGAAGAAGTGCCGTTGCAGCGCGGCGAGGGTCCATTTTAGGTCGCCGCTGAAAAACGCCTCGGCCGTCTCGAAAAAGTCGCCCTCGGCGACGTTGGGCGTGAGTTCGGCGACGTGCGATTCTTCAATGGCCGCGCCTTCGTCAATAAACGTGGCCAGCTTGCGCACTTCCTCGACCAGCAGCCGGGTGTTGGCCCCGACTTTGGCGAGCAGAAAGCGCGTGGCGTCGGGCGAAATGGAGACGCCTAGGGACTTGGCTTCCGCCAGCACGACGCCGGCAAGCGCTTCGCCGCTGTCATCCCCGCCACCGACGAGCATGAAATCGGCGGTTTTCTCACACCATTTGGGAAATGACCGGCGGCGATCCACCGGCGCGGCGGTGATGATGACGGTGGTCTCGGCGGGGTTGATCTTGGCGAGCAGCTCTTGCAGGTCCTCGACGAGCTTAAGGGTGCTCTCGGCGCGGCCGGTGACGGAGTCGGCCAGAAAATTCACATCCTTCAACCACACGACGCGCTTGCCGCCGAACATGGAGACGGTTTGCACGCTGTCGCGGAAGCGGTTGATGGCGGTCTCGACCTCGCCGACGTTGTTGGCGAAGCCGCTTAACACTTCGCGCGAAAACTCATCCTCCACCTCGCGCGCCGCCGTGGCGAAGCGATCTTTGCCGAGTCGATCGACGAGGAAGTCGTCGGCACCGCAGATGAAGGTGAAGGGTTGGGCGGACATCGCGCATCAGTCCGGCAGGAAGCCCCGGGCGGCGCACGCAAAAAGCGCGGCTGGGTTGATCAATGTCTGCCGATCCGCCGAAAGAGGTGCCAGGCGAGGGCGAGGAAGAGCAGGTTGGGTAACCAGAAGAGCAGGTCGGGGCGATACGCGGGCTGGCGGTCGAGCCAGTTGACCATCACGGTGAGAAAATAGTAACCGAGCGAGAGCGCGACGGCGACGCCGAGGTTGGCGGAGGTTTCGCGACGCGAGACGCGGATGCCGAGCGGGATGCCGATGAGCGCGAAGGAGAGCATCGCGAGCGCGTTTTGCAGTTTCTCCTGCACGGTCAATCGCACTTTCATAATCGTGCGGTCGTGTTCGAGTTGCTGTTCCGGCGGCACGTCGAGCGCGGTTAGGCGTGATTCCTCGGCGCGGAGCTGCGCAAAGGTCATCCATTTCAATTTCTGCCGGAAATCGCGGCGCGCGAAGATGGCGTCGAGCGGCAGGCGGACTTGGTCGGTCTTGTCAAAGGTGCCGACGAGCGGGGGCTTGGAATAATCTTCGGGGTGCGCGTTGTCGCGGGACTCCACCTGAGCGCGGATGAGCGTGAGGAGCAGGGCGTTGCCTTCGGCGTCGTAGTCGAAGCGGCCGCTCTCGGCGCGGACGACACGCAGCACGCGTTGCTGGGCGTCGAGCTCCCAGAGCCAAAAATCGCGCAGCACCGGTCCTTGTTTGTCGCCGACGTAAACGACAAAACCGGGGAAATCGCGGATGAAGGTGCGCGGGACGATGAAACGCAGGGGGTTGGCGCGCACGGTTTCGGCGAGTTCGCGTTGGTATTGCGTGCGGGCGCGCGGCATCGCCTCAAAATTCAGGTAGAGCCCGAGCGCCGTGCCGAGCACGCCGAGCAGCACGACCGGGCGCGCGATGCGCCACACGCTTACGCCCGCAGCGCGCATGGCGGTGATTTCGTTGTCGGCCGAGAGGCGGCCAAGCGTGAGCAGCACCCCAGTGAGCAGGCCCATGGGCAGCGCATACGAGACCACGTAGGGCACGAGCAGCAACAGCAGCTCGGCAAAGACGCCGGGCGGGATTTGTCCCGCGAGCACGTAGTTGAGTAGGTCGCGGATGGCGTTGCCGAGGATGAGCACAAACGCGAACAGCCCGACCGCGGCGAGGCAGGCGCCGAGGACGCTTTTGAAGATGTAACGATCGAGCAGGTTCAAGGCTGCGCGGTTTCTCGCAGAAGGTGGCGGGGCGCACAAGGCGCTTTGTCCGGCCTCGTTCGGGTTGGTGCTAAGCCGGCGCACCGGCTCAATATGCATCTGCCGTTGCGCCACACAAAGCACACAGCCCCACCATCGCAGTCATTGACCCACTCAGTCAGATGCTTCCGGGTAGACATAAAAAGCGGCATTGCCGCAGGGCGCGGTCGAGACATGCTGCGACCATGCGTGCCTCCCGATTGTTTCGCGCATGGATACTGGGCCTCGGTCTACTGGGCGGAATGTGCCGCGCGCAGCCCCCGGCCACCGAGTCCGTGCCGCTCGCGGATGGGATTTATGCGGAGTTTGGCACGCCGCGCGGAGACTTCGTGTGCGAATTGTTTTACGATCAAGTTCCGCTGACTGTGGCCAACTTCACCGGCCTGGCCGAGGGCAAGCTCGGGCCGGAGCCGCGCAGGCCATTTTACGACGGCCTAAAGTTCCACCGCGTGGTGCCGGACTTTGTGGTGCAAGGCGGCGATCCGTTAGGCACGGGCGAAGGTGGCCCGGGCTATGAGTTTTCCGACGAGTTTGCGCCTGGTTTAAAGCACGCCGCCGTCGGCGTGCTCTCGATGGCCAACGCCGGGCCTGATACCAACGGTTCGCAGTTTTTTCTCACGCTGCGTCCCGTCAACCGGCTCAACTACCTGCACAGTGTTTTCGGCCGCACTGTGCGCGGCGCGGAAGTGCTCCCGCAAATCAAGCAAGGCGACGCGATCACCGCCGTGCGCATTTTGCGCGTCGGCGCGGCCGCGCGGGCTTTTCGCAACGACGCCGACACCTTCGCCGCCTTGCAAGCCGCGGCGAAAAAATACCCCGGCCGGCCCGCGCCGGGAGAGGACGCGCATTTTGCGGACCCCGGCGGACTGCTGCCGGGCGAGCCGCCGCGCGCCGGTTATTTCAATTATCAACTGGCCAACTATGAGCGCACGACTGGGTTGAGGATTTTCCTGCGCCTCGCCGCCAAATACCAGCCGACCACGCCGGGGCAGCGTCCCGGCTCCCACACCGGCGCGTTGGCGCGGCAACTTGGTTTCACCGACACTGGCATCGTTGCCGCGTGGTTTGCCGATCTCGGCCAGTGGGGGCTCTGGATTGGCCCGCGTGAACTGCCCGTGCTGATGGGGCGCGAGGGCACGGTGAAGGAGTTCATGCAGGACAGCGCGCTACACCACGCCAAACAGGTGCTCATCCGTCAGGCGGAAGCAATGGCCAGCACCATGCAGGCGAACGCGGCGACGACTTACGATCGACCACTCACCGCCGCAGAGCTCCTCAAATGCCGCGTGGATGCGACGGTGGAAACGTTGTTCAACCACTTCGAACCACGGCGGTGACTTGCGCCTGGAGTCGCGGCTGTTACGGTGCCTTTCCCATGCGAAATTTTCTCATCATCGTCCTCGTCGGTCTTGGCCTGCTCACCCTCGCCCTCGTGGTGCGCTCCGGTATCTTTGCCCGCAAGGACCCCGGTCGGCCGATCAACAGCACGATGCGGTTGGCGCTCGAGAACAATGGCAAGCCCGAGTTGAGCGGCGATGACGCCTGGCTCGTGGAAAAACAATTCATCGGCAAACACCGCCAGCCATCCGGCCTCATGTATGTGCCGCGTCGCGCCGGCGATGGTCCGTTGCCAACTGTCGGCCAAGAGGTGGTCGTCAATTATCAAGGTCGCCTGCTCGACGGCACGGTTTTTGACAGCTCCTACACCAATGGTGCGCCGTTAACCTTCCGCGTCGGCCTAGGGCAAGTCATCGCAGGTTGGGACGAGGCGCTCCTCCATATGCGCAAGGGCGAGAAACGCACTCTGATCGTGCCGTATTGGCTGGCCTATGGCGTCAACGGCCGCCCGCCCAAGATTCCGCCGCGCGCGACGCTGGTGTTTGAAGTCGAGCTGCTCGACATCCGCTGATCGCGCGCCGATTTTCCGCGCTACTCCACGCGGCGTGCCAGCGTGGCGATATACGTCGGCCCAAAACGGTTCAACGGTGTCGCCTCGTCGCTCCAGTCGTCCTCATAAAATCCTGTGATGGCCAAGCCTGCTTTTAGTT
>JADLBI010000166.1 GCA_020847775.1 Opitutaceae bacterium | reverse complement strand
CAGCAGATCGAGGAGAGCGACAAGAGCCCCGGCGTGCTGCTGGCCTCGGGCTACATCGCGGGTGGTGCTATCGCGGGCATCGGCATCGCGTTTCTCGCGGGCGTGCTGGATCGATTCGACGCCGCGCTGTTCGCGTGGTCGATGGCGCACAATCCGTTCTATCACGGACCGTGGGCGGACGCGTTGTCGCTTTTGCCCTTCGCCATTTTGATCGTGCTCCTTTTTCTCGCGGCGCGCGGGCGTATCCTCAAGCCGCGGGTTGGTTGATCGCGGCCCTACAGATTTGTGTCGCCTTGCAGGCGGCATTCGAATTGAAGGACAACCATCATGAAAACGATGCGTATGCCTCTCGTTATCGTGGGCGCGATTATCGCGGCTACTTTTGCCTCGGGTCAAACGGTGGATACAGTCTTTGTGGGCAAACAGCACACATACACCCAAGTCGACAATAGCACCGTTTCCGATGTGCCCGGCAATCCTTGGGGATTTCACGCTAGCGTGGAAGGCTCCGGACTTTCCGGTGAAACGCCGTCGATCACTCTGGCTGGCGGCTCAGGATCGACCACTTTCAGCTACGACGCGGGTGATGGCGAGTGGAAGCTAGAGAGCAATTATGCGGACTCGACCGCCCTGGATGCGGCCTACAACAGCGGCTCCTACAGCATCACGATCCTCTCCCAAACTATTTCCGTTATTTCACTCACGGGTGACAGCTTTCCGACCGCCCCACTTGCGAGCTTAAGTGGCGGCACGATATCCGGTGGTGTGTTAACGTGGAATCCCAACACGGCGCTTACGATCACGATTGGGGGCTCGGGGATCGACCACATGGGGATCTATGTATTCGGCCAAGGATACAACAATGGCGCGGAGGGCTTCGGGGTCAGTACGCAGAGTTTCACGGTGCCGGCCTTCTCCCTTACAGGGGGGCAAAGTTACACCGTTGAGTTGAGTTTTGACGACGTCGTCGGTGGCACAGAGCCATTCACTTTCAACGGTTCCGGAGGCATGAGCTCGGTCAGCTATGCCGGAGCCTACACTTCGCAAACAAAGTTCACGATCCAAGCCGTGCCGGAACCAGCGGCCTACGCCGCAATATTAGGCGCGTTGACACTGGTTGGTGCGATTGTCCTACGCCGCCGTCAGTTGGTATAAAGAGTAGTGGAGTTGCGGTCAGCGACTGGCGGCGACCCGGGCGAATTCTTTGATTGGGGCGCAGGCTGAGGTGATGGCTCCGGTCCAGAAGGATTCGGCGGTGAGGTCCCAGCCGAGTGTGGAGCGCACGGCGTCTTCGCAGGTGGCCGTGCCGGTGGTGCGGAGAAACGCTTCGTAGCGGGGCAGGAAGGCGGTGCCGTGCCTTTTGAACTCGGAGAAGAGCGCCTGGCTGAGCAAGTAGCCGAACGTGTAAGGGAAGTTGTAGAACGAAACCTCGGTGATGAAGAAATGCAGTTTGGAGGCCCAGAACCACGGGTCCTCATCACCTACGGCGATCGTGTCGCCCTAAACGTTGCGCTGCATCCGCGTCATCAACTCGCAGAGTTCCTTGGCCGAGAGTTCGCCGTTGCGCCGACGCGTGTAGAATTCCTTCTCAAACTCATAGCGCATGGCGATGTTGAGCAGATAGGAGGCGGCGTTGCCGCACTCTTGGTCTAGGAGGAAGCTGCGTTGTGATTCCGTGAGATTCGGGTCCTGCAACATGCCGTGCAGGAAGATCTTTTCGGCAAAGGTCGATGCGGTTTCGGCGAGGGTCATAGGATAATCCTGCGCGGATGGGCGGAGGTCCTTGATGACGTGGCTATGCCAAGCGTGACCGATTTCATGCGCGAGGGTGTTGGCGTCGTGCATGGTGTCGGCGTAGGTCATGAAGACGCGTTGTTCGCCTGTGAGGGCGGAGCCGGTGCAATAGGCGCCGGAACGTTTGTTGGCGCGCTTTTCGGACTCGATCCAACGCCGCGTGAAACAGTCGCGATAATAGGCACCGAGCGCGGGGTAGCTGGATTGAAAGGCGCGATCAACGAGGATGACTGCCTCGGCCCAGGGGAGTGGCGGCAGCGGGTCGAGCGGGCGGGGCGCTTCGAGGTCATAGAACGCGAGCGCGGGTGTGCCTTGGAGTTTGGCGCCGATGCGCAGGGCTTGGCGCGGTAGCTCGTGATTGGCGGCGATGGCGCGGAACATCGCGTCAATCGTCTGGGCGGACACGGCCGCGTCGAAATAGGGCCGGGTGAGAAAATCGGGCTGCCCGCGGCGCGCGTAAAACGTGTGGCGGGTGCCGGCGATGGCATTGAGCGCGGCGGCAAACGTCTCGCCGTGTTGGGCCCAGACGAGATTGCCTTGACGGAAGGCGGCGGCGCGAACCGCGCGGTCGGGGTTGGCCATGAGCGCGCGGCGTTGGGCCATGGGGATGGTTTCATGGCGGCCGTCCGGCCAATGCATCTCGAAGCTTAGCTGGCCGGTGAGGTTTTCGTAGAGTCGGCCCCAGGCGCTGATTCCATCCACACCGAGATCGGCGGCGAGCGCTTCCTCGGCGCGCGACATGCGGTGCCGCGCCTCGGCGCGAAGGTGGTTGAGTGTGTGCTGCGCGCCAGCCAGCGCGGGGGCCGCGGTGAGTGTGGACCAGATGGCATCGTTCGTCGCGCCAGCGGCGCGGAGCAGTTCACCACGGTGTTTGCTCAAGGTGGCGGCGGCGGGGGCGAGAGCGGCGGATTCGCGTTTGGCCGCGTCGTTGTCGGCGTCGGCAGCGTTGACGTTGCCGAGGTAGGAGGACAGATGGCCGAGGCGAGCCGAGAGTTGTTCGTGAGCCAGAAATTGTTCGACCCAGAGAGAGACGTTGGCGGAGTCGAGTCCGGCGAGCGCGGCCGCGGCGGCAAGCGCGGCGCGCAAATCAGCGTGGAGGGCGGTCTTGAAGGCTTGGTATTCGGGGCCGTTGAGGGAGGGGAAATAACTGGTCAGATCCCAGGTGCGGGGGAGGTCGGCGAGGTTTGACATGGGAAGGACTGGCGAGCGAACCGATTAGAAGAGCCAGATGCGGGGGATGATGAGCATCGCCATCACGAAGCACAGGAGGTTTAGCGACAGGCCGATTTTCGCGAAGTCGCCAAACCGGTAACCGCCCACACCGTAAACGTAGGTGTTGGTCTGGTAGCCGATGGGGGTGGCGAATGCGGCGGAGGCGGCAAAAGTCACAGCGATGATGAAGGGGTGCGGGTCCATGCCGAGCTTGACGGCCACGCCGATGGCGATGGGGGCCATGAGCGCGGCGACCGCGTTGTTGGAGAGAATTTCCGTGAGAATGGCAGTCACTAGATAAATGCAGGCGAGCATGATGATGCCCGCGTGCGCCCCTGGGGCTAGGGCCTGCACTCCATGCACGATGTGTCCGGCCAGCCATTCAGCTGCGCCAGTGTGGCTCATCGCCAGACCCATGGCCAACATGCCATAAATGAGGAAGAGCAGATTCCATTCGATAGAGGCGTAAGCCTCAGTGGGTTTCAGGCAGCGCGAGGCGCAGAGGATGACGCAGCCAGCAAGGGCACCGATTTCGATGGGTAGCCAATCCAGCGCGGAGCTGAGCACAACCGCGGTGATCACCCCTAGGACCAAGATGGTTTTCCCGGTTTGGGGTTTGGCGGAAACGCGGGCGCGGTCGAAAAAAATGAAGTCATCATTGTTGCGCAGGGCGTCAATGGCCTGATCGGTGCCCATCATGAGGAGCACGTCGCCGGCCTCGATCGGGAGCGTCTCGATCTGTTCGCGCACATTTTTGCCGCGACGATGCAGAGCGAGCACGACCATGCGGTAGCGCTGGCGGAAATTGACCTCGCGGACGGTGTGCCCGAGCAGCGCGGAATGGGGTGTGACGACCGCCTCGACCAGGGAGCCTTCGTGGGCCGCGATCTGCTCGATGCCCAGGTTGAGCTCGGCGACGAGATCCACACCTTGCAGGCGTCGCGTGTGGGCGATGCCTTTCAGGCGGCAGGCGAGGATGAGGCGGTCGCCGGCCTTGAGGCGCACAGCTTGTGGATCGAGGTAGAGGGCGATGCCGTCGCGCACAATCTCGATAACACGCACACCGCGTTGACGGGTAAGTCCGGCTTCGGTGAGGGTTTTGTCGAGCACAGGGGAACCGGGCTGCACGTAGGCTTCGGTGATGTATTCGCGGCGTTCCTCATCGGAGAGAATCGAGGAGAGCATTTCGCGCACAGGCAGGAGGCGTTTACCGAAGGTAGCCAGATAGATGGCGCCGAGGATGGTGGTGGGCACGCCGAGCCAGCCGAGTTCAAACATGCTCATGCCGGGCTGGCCCTTGGCGGTGATGATACCGTTGACGACGAGGTTGGTGCTGGTGCCGATGAGCGTGCAGGTGCCGCCGAGTACCGCCGCATAGGAGAGGGGGATGAGGAATTTGGATGGCGCCATCTGCATGCGCCGGGCGAGCGTCAGAATGACCGGCAAAAAAACCACCACCACCGGGGTGTTGTTGATGAAGGCGGAGACGGCCGCCACCACGAGCACCATCAGCAGCATAACTACCGGATAGGGCAGACGGGCGGATTGCTCGATTAGCGCGGAAAGGCGATCCACCACGCCGCATTTCACCAATGCCGCGCTCAGCACGAACATCGCTCCAATCGTCATCGGCGCGGCGTTGGCAAAGACGGAGAAGGCAATGTCCGGCGGCAGCAGGCCGGTAGTGATGATGACGAGGAAAAGCGCCAGCGCGATGAGGTCAGGCGGGAATTTCTCCCACACGAAAAGTGCGAGTGCCAACACCAACAGAATGAAAACGAGGGCGATTTCCCAAGTCATGGGAGCAAAGCATTACAGGTCGCTCCGCCGGGGCAAGCATGGGAGCCGGGCTGAGACCGGCCATGACATGGGCGGTCTCAGCCCCGGGCATCAACCTGTTTATACCAGCGGTAGAAGCTCACGCCGACCGCGGTGAGCGCGACCAGCATCCCGCCGATTTTCATAATGACGCCGGCAAGTAGCTGGTCGTTGGCGGCGGAAAACCCGGCGATTAAGCGGGGGGCGAATTCATAGGTGGGGTAGAGAATATCGGGCGAGAAGGTGATGTAGGCATAGAGCGGGGTGAGGCTGATCATGACGCCCGTCTGGAAAAGCATCTGCATGGCATAGGTGCGACGCGGAAACACCCGCGAGGGGCTGAGTTGCGGCCACCAGTAAAAGAGCGCGCAGCCGAAGAACATGAGGTGCTCGAGGATGTGCACCAGTTTATCCTGCAAGGCCCATTCGTAGAGGATCGGCGCGTGCCACAAGCTGGTCGTGAGCACATAAATCAGCCCGCAGATAACAGGGAGCGTGAGAATGCGGCCAATGGTACGCAGTGCCGGGTGGCCGAGGATAGGGTCAACTAGCCAAGACGGTAGCCCGAGGAGCATCAAAATCGGGACGGGATACATCAACAGGGCGTGTTGCACCATGTGCGCGCTGAAGAGGTAGCGTTCACCCACTTGGTCGAGCGGGGAGCCGACCGCGAGGTAGAAGATGGCCAAGGCGGCGTAAAACCGGCAGGCTTGCTTCCGCGGATAGGCCGCGCCGGGGGCGAGGCGTTCGCGCAAAGGGCCAGTGAAGATGGCGTAGAGCCAGCCCAGCAGGACGAGTCCACCGATCAAGTGGGGTTCGTTATGCCAGTGCCGCCAGTCAATCATCGGTAAAAGCAAAGGCGACCCGGGAAGGGCCGCCATGCGTCAGGAGGGTTTTAATTGGCGGCCGGGTTACGACGCGAGGGAAGTTAGCGGGATGCTGTTCTGGACATGGAATATCTCCAACAGCGCCCAAGTGGTGCCGATGGCTAGAACCAAGCCGATAAAGAACAGGATGGTGCAGAACGCCTTGTCCCACTTCAGGTGCATGAAGTAGAAGATCACATAGAGAAATTTCACCACTGAGAGCACAACGAGGCTGGTGACGATTAGCCAAGTGGCGAAGGGGATGAAGATGATGACAATCTCGACGCCGGTGATAACCGCCAGAAGCATGGCGATACGCACATAGATCTGAAATTTGTTTTCGTCGTCGTGATGCCCGACGGTGGCGGTAGGTGAGCTCATGGAGGGATCAGAGGTATTCGAGCAGATAGACGGCGGTGAAGATAACGATCCAGACGATGTCCACGAAGTGCCAATACAGGCCCATGGATTCGACGTCGATGGCGTTGGCTTCACCGAAGTCAACGGGGCCGCGAGGTCTCGCGAGTTGGAGGGCCAGACCGGTGCTGACGACCAACCCGATGAGCCAGCCGAAACCGTGGCTGAGGAAGCCACCAACGCCTTGGCCGGCCTGGAGGGCATGGGTCAGGTCAATGACGGCGAACATGGCGCAAACCACCACCCCGATGATGGCGGCGATGTGCAGCAGGCCGCGCCAGAACCAGCCGCGGTCAGCGGCGGTGTTCTTGGGTTGGAACGAGCGCACATACATGAGAATCAGCCAGAACACGCCGATGGCGACGTGGGTGCCGTGGGTGCCGGTGAGGGTGTAGAACGTCGTGCCGAGGATGCTGTTGGTGATGGTCAACCCCTTCGCGTGGACGAAGTGCTGAAACTCATAGACCTGGCAACCGAGGAAGATCGCGCCAAAGAGCACGGTAGTCAGGAGCGACCAGCGCATGCTCTTGAGGTTGCCCTTCTGGATTGCGTTGACGGCGAGCGCCATCATCAGCGACGACATCAGCAAAATGAAGGTCGAGAAGGAGGTGAGCTCGATCGAGAAGATGCTGCGGGCGTCCGGCGCGCCCGGAGGCGGGTGCAATCGGTATATCAGGTGTGTGGCGATAAGGCACCCGAAGAACATGCAGTCCGAGGCGAGAAACGCCCACATGAGCAGTTTCTTGTTCGGGATGCCCGTACTCGTGGTGTGATCATGGTGATGATCGATGGCGGCGGCGTGGCTGCTCATGGCTTAAAGATCCTCCTGCTTCGGATGAATGTGGTAACCCTCGTTGCCTTCGTGCGCCCACATGAAGATGCCGGCGAGCATGATGAGGAAACCGACGGCCGCGACCGTGATCTTCACATGCGGATCGGGCCCGAGCACCGCGACCCCGAGTCCCATGATGAAAAAGCCGACGCTGGCGACGAAGGGGTAGATGGATTGGAATGGCATGTGAATGCCGCCGTGCGCTGCGTTATCCTTGGCGTGTTCGGCTTTCTCTTTGGCTATCTCCTGCTTGTGGTGTTTTTCATACCAGAAGGCGTCGCGCGCATGCACGGTGGGGGTGGCGGCATAGTTGTATTCGGGCGGGGGATTGGGAATGGACCACTCGAGGGTGCGGCCATCCCACGGGTCGCGGCCGACTTTCTGGCCCTTGTAGTAGGTGTAAACCATCACGGCAAAGTAGATGAACACGCCGATGCCGAGGATGAAGGCGCCGATGGTGGCGATGAGGTTGGGCTCGTTCCAGCCGAGGTTGCCGTCGTAGGTGAAGGTGCGGCGCGGCATGCCGTTCAGGCCGAGGAAGTGCATCGGGAAGACCGTGACGTTAAAGCCGATGAAGATGACCCAGAAGGAGAGTTTGCCCCAGAATTCGCTGACCTTGCGGCCAAACATGAGCGGAAACCAATAGTGGATGCCGGCCAGTAGCGCGAAGAGCGAGCCGCCGATGAGCACATAGTGGACGTGGGCGATGACGAAGTAGCTGTCTTGTTGCTGGGCGTCGGCCGGGGCTGCGGCGTGCATGACGCCGGAGAAGCCGCCGATCATGAACATCCAGATGAAGCCGAGGGCGAACATCATGGGTGTGGTCATTTTGAGATGACCGCCCCAGAGCGTGCCGATCCAGTTGAAAATTTTCACGCCGGTCGGCACCGCGATGGCCATGGTGGCGAGAGAGAACGCCGCGGTGGCGACGGTGCCCATGCCGGTGGTGAACATGTGGTGGCTCCACACGGCGAAGCCGAGAAAACCGATAGTCACGCCGGAGAATACCACGATTGGGTAACCGAACAGGGGCTTGCGCGAGAAACAGGGCAGGATTTCAGAGACGATGCCCATCGCGGGCAGAATCAGGATGTACACCTCCGGGTGGCCGAAGACCCAGAACAAGTGCTGCCAGAGGATGGGCATGCCGCCGTTGGAGATTTCAAAGAAGTTGGTGCCGAAGAGGCGGTCCATCATCAGTTCAACCAGGGCGATGGTGATCGCGGGGAAGGAGAGGATGAGCAGAAACGCGGTCACGAGGGTCATCCAGGAAAACACGGGGACGCGCATCATGGTCATACCCGGGGCGCGCATGTTGATGATGGTGACGATGAAGTTAAGCGAGGCGGCAATGGACGCGACGCCGAGGATCTGCAGGCCCATGACCCACATGTCGATCGAGTGGTCGGGGTTGAAGGTCTTCGAGGTCAAAGGCGCGTAGCCAAACCAGCCGCCATCGGGCGCGCCGTCCTTCATGAACCAGCCTAGGTTGATGATGATGGCACCGGCGACAAAGGTCCACAGTGAGAAAGCGTTCAAACGAGGGAAGGCCACGTCGCGCGCGCCGATTTGCAGCGGCATGATGTAGTTGAAGAACGCGGCGGACAGCGGCATGATCGCCAAGAAGATCATGGTCGTGCCGTGCATCGTGAACATGGTGTTGTATTGGTGCGCGGTGAGGATGTCGTTGTTGGGCACCGCGAGTTGGAGGCGGATGAGGAGAGCCTCAAACCCGCCAACGAGGAAAAAGAAGAGCGCGAAAACGCCGTAGAGGAAACCGATCCGCTTGTGGTCCACGGTGGTGAGCCAACTGAGCAAGCCGGTTTTGGCCGTTGGCCGCCAGAAAACTCCAGCGCGGGTGGGGGCAGCGGGTGCGTCGTGACCGGTGTAATGTGATTTTG
>JADLBI010000165.1 GCA_020847775.1 Opitutaceae bacterium | reverse complement strand
TGGCTTTTTCGAAGGCGGCCTGCGCGGTGGCGTTTTGCACGACCCCGCGGCCGGGTTCGACGACGTGGAAGGTGTCGATGGCGATATGATCGGTGCGCGAGTTGATCTTCGCGCTGAGGATGGAGAGCCCGGCGACGCTGAAGGCACCGGCGAGCTTGTAGAACAGACCGGCGCGATCCCAAGTGACCACATCGACCACAGTGAACGAGCGGTTGAGGTCGTCGTGCCAGTCGATGACCGGGCGGAGCGAACCCACGGAGTCGGTGGTGGTGATGCTTTTGAGCAGTTGGTGCACCATCTGGATATGCAGGGCGATTTCATCCGAGTCGCTGTGGATGAAATAGCGTTCGGGGAGCAGGCCGAAGTGGGCGATGATTTCGTCGGCGCTGATGCCTGGGATGTTGCGGGCGATGAGTTCCTGTTGCGTCATGTTGATTAGTTCCAGGTGGCGGGCCTTCACGGCGTCGCCCAGTTTTAGGTGTTCGAGGGTGCGGCGATAGAGACCGGAGTGGAGCGAGTCTTTGTAGCTGTTCCACAATGAGGCGGCGGTGCCGCGGGCGTCGCAGAAGGTGTGGACGTAAAGGAAGTGGAGCCGTTCGGGGTCGACCACGAGTTCGGCGAAGGCAGCGGCGGTTTGGGGATCATCAATATCACGCTTCTGCCAGAATCGTGCCATGATGAGGTGATTTTTGATGATGTAGGCGACAATGGCTTGATTATCTGCGGAGATGCCGAGGCGTTTGAGGATTGGCGCGGCGATGCGCACGCCGCTCTCCGCGTGGCCTTGGATGCCCACGGCCTTGCCGATGTCGTGCAGGAGCAAAATCAGGTAAAGCAACGCAGGGTCGTTGGTTTCGTGGAGCGCCTCGCGATACTTGAGGGTAATGGGCTCGGCTTCGGCAAACACGCGGTCGAGCTCGCGGATGGTGTTAAGCGTGTGCACGTCCGCCGTATAGCGGTGGTAGTATTCGTGCTGCACGAGGCAGGTGAGCTCGTCGAATTCTGGGATGAATTTACCCAACACCCCGAGTTCGTGCATGAGGTTGAGGCTGGGATAAACGTTACCAACCTCGCTGAGGATCGCCTTGAAGCTCAGGTAGGCGTCTTTGGAATGGCGCACTTCGTCGGTGATGAACGGGAGATATTCGCGGATGAGGTTCGTGAGGTGAAAGTCCGGCATGCAGTTCAATTGCTGGCAGTGTCGGAATACACGGATGAGCCGCACCGGATCGGCCGTGAACACGGTGGAGCGTTCCGCGACGAGCTCACGGCCGCGAAGAATAAACCCGTCCAGCCGTTTGGCCCTTTGGGTGCGCTGGGCGCGAAGGACCTCGCGAAACGAAATACTATCCGCGCCGGGTTGCTCCACGATACTCAGGGCGAGGCGGTTTTCGATCAGTTGGGAAAGGCGGTAGATGGCGCGCGCGGCCTGATAATAGTCCTGCATGAACGCCTCGACGCGCTCGAGTTCGTTGGTCTGGCCATAGCCGAGTTGTTGCGCGAGTCGCGGCTGGATGCTGAGGTCAAGCACGTCGGTTGGATGATTGGCCATGAAGTGCAGTTGATTGCGCACCCGCAGAAGAAAATCATACGCACGGTCAAACTCGGCGACATCCTCCGCTCGCAGGTAATTCTGACGGACGAGCTCGCCCATCGAGGTGATACCTAGCTTCACCCGCGCCATCCACAACGTGTTTTGGTAGTCGCGCAGGCCACCGACGCCGCTCTTAATGTCGGGCTCCTGTAGAAAGACCGTGTTGCCGGCCTTGGCCCGGCGCGAGGCTTGGTCGCCGAGGCGTTGCGCGATGTAGTCCATCGGCTTCTCGGTCGTGAAGTAGCCGTGGTAGGCCTGCGAGAATGTATCAAAGAGTGATTTTGATCCGGCGATCAAGCGCGCCTCAAGCAGCGAGGTCTTGGTCTGCACGTCCTTGCGTGCCTCGGCGAAAACCTCCTCCACCGTGCGTGACGAGTGGCCGACCTTCAGACCGCAGTCCCATAGCGGGTAAAGAATCTCGTTGGTGAGGTGTTCTTGCAGTGGCTTGATGGCCGCGGGTTTCGTTTTGCTGGGGTAAAGAAACATCACGTCCACATCGCTGAAAGGGCTCAACTCACCGCGGCCATAACCGCCGAGCGCGAGCAATGCCATGGGGGCGGGCAGGACGCCGTGCGGGTAACCGGTCACGGCGAGCCGCAGCAGCGCTTGCAACAACTCGTCAATGGTGTCGGAGCGTTCGCGGGCGATGACGCGGCCCGAGGCGCCCGCGTCGTGGTGGGCCTTGGTCGCGGCCGTGCGGGCTTGGAGAAACGCCTTGCATCGGGCGAGTCGGTCGCCGCTGGTGATGCCTTCGGGCAGCGACAACGTGGCCTCGCGGGATATTTGCGTGGTTTCAACCATGATCGTGCAACGTGGTGGGATTTGCCCCGTTCGGCGAGGGGATTTAACCACTTGCCAGTTCGCGAGCGGACGGGTTTTTTGGGCGATTCCAAGTTTCCGCCCGCCCATGTCCGAGATCACCAAGAGCTACGAAGCCCGCGATATTGAGTCCAAATGGTATGCCGCCTGGCAGACCGCCGGCACCTTTGAGGGCAAAGTGGAGCCGGGCAAGGAGCCTTACACGATTGTGATCCCGCCGCCCAATGTGACCGGCGTCCTCACGATGGGCCACGTGCTCAACAACACCCTGCAGGACGTGCTCATCCGCCGCGCGCGACTCGAAGGCAAATCGGCGCTCTGGCTGCCCGGCACTGATCACGCCGGCATCGCCACGCAGACCGTGGTGGAGCGCCAGTTGCGCAAGGAGAAGAAAACGCGCCACGATTTCGGCCGCGAAAAGTTCATCGCAAAGGTCTGGGAGTGGCGCGAGGAAAAGGGCGGCATCATTTTGAAACAATTGCAGGCGCTCGGCGCGTCGTGTGATTGGAACCGCACGCAGTTCACGATGGACGAAGGCTACTCGCGCGCCGTGCTCGGCGTGTTCGTGGACCTGTTCCGGAAGGGCCACATTTACCGTGGCAAACGCATGGTGAACTGGTGCCCGGTTTCGCAGACCGCGCTTTCGGACGAAGAGGTGATCATGAAGCCCACCAAGGGTTTCATTTATCAAGTGCGCTATGAACTCACCGACGCGCCCGGCCAATTTGTCACCGTCAAGACCACGCGCCCGGAAACGATTCCCGGCGACGTGGCCATCGCGGTGCATCCGGAAGATCCGCGCTATACCAACCTCATCGGCAAAACCGTGCGTCGCCCGCTCGGCCCCGTGGCGAATATTCCGATCATTGCTGACGCGGCGGTGGACAAGGAATTTGGCTCGGGCGCACTCAAGATCACGCCCGCGCACGACAAGGTGGACTTCGAGATCGGCCAGCGGCACAACCTGCCGCCGATTGATGTGCTCACGGCGGATGGCACGCTCAACGAACTCGCCGGTCCCGAGCTCGCCGGCATGGAGCGTTTCGCGGGGCGCAAGAAAGCCGCGGAGTTACTCAAGGCCAGCGGCGCGCTGATCGAAGCGGAGGCTTACGAAAACAATGTTGGTTATTCCGAACGCGCTGATGTGCCGATCGAACCGCGCCTGACGTGGCAATGGTGGCTCAAGTATCCGCGCGTCGAGGAAGCGAAAGCGGCGGTGCGAGACGGTCACATCAAGTTTTATCCCGAGCGTTGGTCGAAGGTTTATCTGCACTGGTTGAACAATCTGCAAGACTGGTGCATCAGCCGTCAGCTCTGGTGGGGGCACCGCATTCCCGTGTGGTATCGCCAGGGCCTCGAAGTGGAAAAACTCACCGAGGCGGAGCTCGCTGATCCGCAAAAGGTGCATGTGTCGCTCGAAGGTCCGGCCGATCCGGAAAATTGGGTGCAGGAAAACGACGTGCTCGATACGTGGGCGTCGTCGTGGCTCTGGCCGTTCGCGACGCTCGGCTGGCCGGACCAAGCCGCGATGGCGAAGGCCGGCTACGATTATTTTTACCCGACCACGACGCTCGTGACCGGGCCGGATATCATCTTCTTCTGGGTGGCGCGCATGATCATGGCGGGCCTCGAATTCACGCGCGAAGGCGAACCGTTGGAGCGCCGCATCCCGTTTAAGAACGTTTACTTCACCGGCATCATCCGCGACGCGCAGGGACGAAAGATGTCGAAGTCGCTCGGCAACTCGCCGGACCCGCTCGACCTCATCGCCAAATACGGCGCGGA
>JADLBI010000164.1 GCA_020847775.1 Opitutaceae bacterium | reverse complement strand
TCATGGAAGCAATGGTAGGGACGGTTATCCTTAACCGTCCTTTGGGAGCGAACCGGGCGGTTGGGGACAACCGCCCCTACCTCAAATGACCCAATCAAAATCTATATTTTAAGGGCAATTGGTATTAGATTGAGTATTTGGCCTTGATCTCGGCGGGGATCGGGGTGGCACGGCCGGTCGCCAGCGTAACGAGCACGTAGTCGCACCAGCCATCGCACACGCGTTTGCCCGTGGGTTGCTTTTCGATCTCAAAGGCCACGCGGCAGCCGTTCTCGGTAAAATGCTCGATCCAGCAGCGCACAAGCATGCGGTCGCCCCAGCCGAGCTGGCGTTTATATTGGATGTGCGCGGCGGTCATGAACCAGCCGTATCCGAGCTTGGCGAAGTCCTGCATGGACATGCCGTAGTGGCGTTCCATCTGCTCAAAACGCGCCGCCAAGACGTAATCGAGGTAACGCGTGCTATGCACGTGTTGGTAGAGGTCGATATCGTCAGGCCGAACCGCGAGTTCGGTCTCGAACTTGGAATACACGTTCATGGCGCGGGTAGGATTGTGGCGCGGGAAAAAACGCCACGGCCGCGAGCATGGTTGGCTCGCGGCCGGGCGCAAACGGGTTTTCAGCTTGCAACCAAGCTCAGCTCGACTTGGCCGGGCGCAGGTCGCGATTGATCCAATCGTCGATGAGCGATTTCTCGTGGCGGAAGGAATCCGACCGGCGAATATCGATTTTCATCAGGAAGTTCAAATCGCGCAGCTCGCGGCTGCCTTCCTTGGCCACATGGCCCGCGGAATCGATCAGCTTGAAGTTCAGATCGATGCGCGGCGGGTAAAGGTCCTTCACGATGCGGACATCGTCGGTGCCGGATTTGCCCCACGGTTCGAAATCGCCCGCGAGGTCGATATTGGTGATCGCGACGTTCAGCGTGTAGCCATCCGGCACGTAGGCCGCGGCTTTCTGCGCGATATAGTCGCGCACGATCTCCGCGTTGGCCAATTGCCCTTTGTCGGAGGGCTGAAAGGCGTCGCGCACGTCGGTGAATTTCTCGGGGTTAACGAGCTCGACCTTAACCTTGGGATTGGCCGCGGCGGCGGCTTCCGCCCAGACTGGGCTGGCGGCGGCCAGACCGCAGAGCGCAGCAACAAGATAATGCTTGGTTTTCATAGCGCCGTTGTGACCGGCCAGATCGGGCACTGGTTCCCTCGGCTTGCGAAATTATAGAGTTTCACGAGGTCTATGCGCTGGCCATTATTCACTTGTGGCTTCGTCCTTGCGCTGGCGCAGCGCCGCCGCGGGATCGGCGGTGGGCTGGAGCGTGATAATCACGTATTTCGAGGTCGGGGTGTTGCTCTTGTCGGCCACGCTGCCGATGGGCACAAGGACATTGGCCTCGGGAAAATATGTTGCCGCGCAGCCACGCGGAATCGCATAGGGCGCGACCATGAAGGCCGCGGCCACGCGTTCCTCTCCGCCGTGCCGGTTATGTAGATCAACGAGTTGGCCCTGTTGCAGGCCGGCGGCGCGCATATCCTCCTCGTGCATAAACACCACGCGGCGACCGCCGAACACGCCGCGGTAACGATCGTCGAGCCCGTAAACCGTGGTGTTGAACTGGTCGTGCGTGCGGATGGTCATCATCACGTATTCGCCCGGGGCCAGCGCGCGGCGCGGGATCGGGGCGACGGTGAACTGCGCCTTCTTCGTGGCCGTGCGCCACTCCCGGGCGTCGCGCGGCGCGTTGGGCAGGTAAAAGATGTCGCCGCGGATGCGCGTGTTGAAATCCGCGAAGCCCGGCACGACGCGGGCGATGCGGTCGCGGATGAGATCGTAATTGCCCGCGAAGGCCTCCCACGGCACTTGGTTGGCCGCGCCGAGCACGGCGCGGGCAAGGCGGCACACGATCGCGGGCTCGCTCAACAAGTGAGGCGAGGCCGGGCTGGTCTTGCCGCGCGAGGGGTTGATGATGCCCATCGAATCCTCGACGGTCACAAACTGCTCGCCCGCGGCCTGCGGGTCGCGTTCGCTGCGGCCGAGGCAGGGCAAGATCAACGCCGTGCGGCCGTGCACGAGGTGCGCGCGGTTGAGCTTGGTCGAGACATGGGCGGTGAGGTGGCAGCGCCGCAACGCCTCGCCCGTGAACTCCGTGTCGGGCGTGGCCGAGAGGAAATTGCCGCCCATCGCGAAGAACACCTTCACGCGGCCATCGTGCATGGCCTTGATCGCATCCACCGTGTCGAGGCCGTGCGCGCGCGGCGACTTGAACGCGAATTCCGCGTCCAATCGGTCGAGCCACCAATCGGGCATTTTTTCAAAGATGCCCATCGTGCGGTCGCCCTGCACGTTGGAGTGGCCGCGCACGGGGCACGCGCCCGCGCCGGGCCGGCCAATGTCACCGCGCAGCAACAGAAAATTAACCACCATCTGGATCGTTTCGACCGAGTTGGGCTGCTGCGTGAGGCCCATCGCCCAGCAACAGATCGTCGCCCGGGAGCGCATCGCGGCGTCGGCCACCTGCTTGATTTGTTCGCGGCTAACGCCACTCGCTGCGACGATCTCGTCCCATGCAGCGGCGCGCAGATCGGCGATGAGCGCGTCGTAGCCGTGCGTGTGCTCGCGGATGAATGTGTGGTCAAACACCGTGCCGGGCGCGACGTCCTCCGCGGCGAGCATCTCCTTCATGATGCCCTTGAACAGCGCGAGGTCGCCGTTGATGCGCGGCTGCACCCAGAGGTCGGACAAGCGCGCGCCCTCGCCCAGCAACGTGGGCAGGGCCTTGAGCGGATTGAGGAAGTGCTGCGGGTTTTTGAACCGGCTGGTGCCGACCTCGGGCAGCGGGTTGACGGCGATGATCGTCGCGCCGCGCCGCTTCGCGCCCTCCAGCGTGGAGAGCATGCGCGGGTGATTCGTGCCGGGATTCTGGCCGATGATGAAGATCAGGTCGGCGTGGGCAAAGTCGTCCATCGTCACCGTGCCCTTGCCAATGCCGATCGTCTCGCCCAGCGCGGTGCCGCTGGATTCGTGGCACATGTTGGAACAGTCGGGCAGGTTGTTGGTGCCAAACTGGCGGACAAAAAGTTGATACAAAAACGCCGCCTCGTTACTGGTGCGGCCCGAGGTGTAAAACGCCGCCTCGTCGGGCGAGCCGAGCGCGCGCAACTCCTCCGCGACCACCGCGAACGCCTCGTCCCAGGCGATCGGCGCGTAGTGCGTCGCGCCGGGCCGCAGCACCATCGGATGAGTGAGCCGCCCCTGGCGGTTGAGCCAATAGTCACCCTTCGCCGCGAGCTCCGCCACAGAATGCCGGGCGAAAAATTCCGGCGTGCAACGCTTCGGCGTGGCCTCGTCGGCGATGGCCTTGGCGCCGTTCTCGCAAAACTCAAACGTGTGCCGGTGCTCGTCCGGGCTCGGCCACGCGCAGGACTGGCAGTCGAAGCCGCCCTTCTGGTTGACCTCGAACAGCAACTTGGTCCCGCGCACCGGGCCCACGCCCATCACGACGTGGCGGTTGGTCTTGGCCACGGCGGTCAGACCGGCGGCGGCGGCGCTAGGCTGATCCAGCTTGGTGCCGGCGAGTTCGACCGGCGGCTGGGCGGAAGTGGATGGGGGGTTCGACACGACGGGTTTGATTTCGCGGGTTTTCAAGTATCTTTCAAGCCCACCGTGTTTACCAACCTGCTGCGCCTCATCTCCGGCCCGCCTCCGACCGGCACCGACACGAACTTCGTTGTCTCCGTCAACCCGCGCCCCAAGCCCGTCCGCGACCCGCGCACCGAACGCTTCATTTTGATCTGCTGGATTCTAATCGCGATCAAGCACGTGGCCGTCATCTACGCCTGCCACCACTGGCCCGTGCCGTTCCACCAATTGTGGATCAACGCCCCGACCTTCGCGCTCGGCCTGCTGGCCACGGTGGTTTACTACGGGCGGCGCTGATTTTTTCGGCTCGCCCGGCCGCGCGATTACCCCGGATATAACCTTCCCATGCCCAACGTTCCCGGACTCCGCAGCATCTACCACAAAACCGGCGGCCTCGTTTATTTCGGCCGCATGATCGACAAGATCCGCCTGCACGCCGCGGGGCGGCTCCCCTCCGACTACATCGACAACCTCGGCACCGCCTTCGATGGCCGCTGCTGCAATTTCCTCGGCGTGGATTACACTGCGCTGCGCGACCGCGTGCTCGCGGGCGGCACCGACGACGAAATCATGGCCTGGTGCCTAGAGATCGGCGCGCCCCGCACCGACGAGGAACGCGAGGTGTGGAACGGCTTCATGATGAAACGCGGCTGGCGCGACGCAGGCAACAGCGTCCTCCAGCGGCGCATCAAGGAGTCCGGTTTTGAGCATAAACTCATCGAAACGATGTTCGACTACATCGAGTTCGACGAAGGCCGCGACCCCGCCGCCTGCCGCGCGTGGGAGCAATGACCGCGCCGCGCGCCATTGTGATCATGGGCGTGGCCGGCAGTGGCAAAACCACCGTCGGCGAATTGCTGGCGCGCGAACTGGGCTGGCGGTTTGACGACGCCGACGCGTTCCACCCTCCGGCCAACGTCGCCAAGATGAGCGCGGGCGCGCCCCTCACCGACGCCGAACGCGCGCCCTGGCTCGCCGCCATCCGCCGCCACCTCGACGATTGCCTGGCGCGCGGCGAACCAGCCGTGGTCACCTGCTCCGCCCTCAAGCAACACTACCGCGACGTGCTCCTGCAAAGCAACCCCGCCACCGCGCTCGTCTATCTGCAAGGCACGCGCGAACAATTGTGGGCGCGCATCAGCGCGCGCCAAAACCACTTCATGAAACCAGCCATGCTCGACAGCCAGTTGGCGGCGCTGGAAGAACCCGCCGCCGCGCTCGTCCTCAACATCGCGCCACCCCCCACCGAACTCGTCGCCGCCATCCGGCGCGCCCTGGCCTTATGAGTTTCCTGAAACGCAAAACCCTGCGCTGGGTCGGGCTCGTCGGACTAGGCCTTGCCTGCGTCGCGGCCGTGGCCTTCGGCTGGTGCTACCACCAAATGCGCCGCAGCCTACCGCAGCTCGACGGCGCTGCGCAACTCGCCGGCCTCGGCGCCGCGGTCACCATCGAACGCGACGCCTTGGGCGTGCCCACCCTGCGCGGCGCTAATCGCGTGGACCTTGCCCGCGCCCTCGGTTGGCTGCACGCGCAGGACCGGTTTTTTCAAATGGACGTGCTTCGTCGCCGCGCCGCTGGAGAGCTGGCTGAATTATTCGGGCCCAAAGCCGTCGCGGCCGATCAAGCCGCGCGCGTGCACGGGTTTCGCCGCATTGCCGAGGCCAGCGTTGCGCTACTACCCACCGACGAACGCGCCGTGCTCGCCGCCTACACCGCGGGTGTCAACGCCGGGCTCGGCGCGCTCGCGCAAAAACCCTTCGAGTATCTCGTCCTGCGCGCGACCCCCGCCGCTTGGCGACCCGAGGACACGATCCTCGTCGCCCACGCAATGGCGATGGAACTGAGCGACGAGGGCAATTTCGAGCGTTCGCTTACCGCCGTGCGCAACACTTACGGCCCCGCCGTAATGGACTTCGTTTCGCCACCACTGACGCCCGACGATGCCGCGCTGGATGACAGCAGCGCGGAAAAGGCGCCGGAAATCCCCAGCGCGCGACTGGTCAATCTGCGCGGCGCGGCCGCCACGTCGGCCAGTGAGCCGAGCGAGATTCCCAGCCCCGGCAGCAACAGCTTTGCCATCTCCGGCGCACGCACCGCCACCGGCGCGCCGCTGCTCGCGAACGACATGCACCTCAGCCTGCGCGTGCCCAACACGTGGTTTCGCGCCTCGCTCGTGTGGGACGATCATCAAGTCACCGGTGTTACTTTGCCCGGCGTGCCCTTTGTCGTCGCGGGCAGCAACGGCCAAGTCGCTTGGGGGCTGACCAACGCCTACGCGGACACGTTGGACATCGTGGTGGTTGAGACCAACGCCATCGCCAAAACGCTCTACAAACACGGCACCGAGCTCGCGCCTTTTACCACGCGCCGGGAAATCATCCACGTTAAAGGCGAGGCCCCCGTGGAGTTTGAGGTGCGTGAAACCGTGTGGGGCCCGGTGATCGGCGCCAACGCCGAGGAGCGCCCGCTCGTCTCGCACTGGACCGCGCATGATCCGCGCGCGGTCAACCTATCGCTCATGCGCATGGAAACCGCGGCCACCGTGGCCGAGGGCCTGGTCGTCGCGCACGAAGCCGCCCTGCCCGCGCAAAACATCATGCTCGCCGATCGCGCCGGCCACATCGCGTGGACCCTGGCTGGTCGCCTGCCCAAGCGCATCGGTTACGACGGCCGCACCGCCGTCGCCTGGACCTACGGCGATCGTCGCTGGGATGGTTATCAGGCACCCGCGCAAATCCCCGTCATCCGCGATCCAGCCAACGAAGTTTTATGGACCGCGAACAACCGCCTGCTTGGCGGCGACGCCCTCGCGCGCCTCGGCGACGGCGGCTACGCGGCTCCCGGCCGCGCCGCGCAAATCCGCGACCGGCTGGCCGCGCTCAATCGCACCACCCCGCGGGACTTGCTCAGCATCCAACTCGACGAACGCGCGCCGGTGCTCGTGTGGTGGCACGACTTACTCGTCAAAACTCTCGCCAGTGAAAAGTCGCCGAATAAACAACTCCGCGCCGCGCTGGCGGATTGGGACGGCCGCGCCCGCGCCGATTCCGCCGGGTATCTGGCCGTGCGGCTGTTTCGCCAAGAGGTCGCGTCGCTCATTTTCGAGCCGTTGTTCGCGCCGTGCCGCCGCGAGTTCACTGATTTCCGCTGGCAGCGTTTTCAATCTGAATCAGCCCTGCGCGCGCTAGTGGAACAGCAGCCGCTTCATTTTCTGCCCGCGCGTTTCGCCACCTGGGACACCTTGCTGCAAGCCGCCGCGCGCGGCGCGGCCGAAAAAGCCGATGATGCCGGGCCGACTTGGGGCGACTATAATCGCGCGCGCATCGCGCATCCGATTGCGCGCATCCTGCCGGGCTGGCTCTCCGGCTGGTTGAATATGCCGGCTGATCCGCAGTCTGGCGACAGCATCGCCCCGCGCGTGCAACGGTCCGACTTCGGCGCCAGCGAGCGGTTCGTCGTCTCGCCCGGCCGCGAGGCCGAGGGCATTTTCCACATGCCCGGCGGGCAAAGCGGCCACCCGCTCTCGCCGTATTACCGCGCGGGCCACGAGGCATGGGCCAAGGGCGAGCCCACGGCGTTTTTGCCCGGCCCCACCGCGCACACGCTCACGCTCGCGCCGTGACATACCGGCACGATTTTCGATTTTTGGATTCGCGATTTTCGACTCAAAACCCCACAGCGTTTCCGCTTGGTTTTGAAGGCGGGCACGACTGAACCCTCCCCGCCACTTGGTTTCCCCATCGAAAATCGCCAATCTCAAATCAAAACCCCCATGCCCCTCCACGTTCTCCAGCACCCGCTTGCCGCCCATGTGATGACACACCTGCGCGACCAGACCACACGGCCCGCCACGTTTCGCACGCTCGCCTACCACCTCGGTCTGCTCCTCGCCATCGAGGCCACGCGAGATCTTCCGACCAAAGAAAAGACGGTCGAGACGCCGCTTGAGTCCCACCAAGGGCGAGTGCTCGCGCGTTCGCTGGTGATCGTGCCAATCCTGCGAGCCGGGCTCGGCTTGATGCAGCCGTTTGTGGACCTGTTCCCCGACGTGAGCGTCGGCTATGTCGGCCTCGAGCGCGACCACGCCACCGCCGTCGCGCGCAGCTATTACTGCAAATTGCCGCCGCTCGCGGGCACCCGCGTGATCGTGGTTGACCCCATGCTCGCCACCGGCGGCTCGGCCGTGCAAGCACTCGCCGTCGTCAAGCAGGCCGGGGCCGAGGATCTCTCCTTCGCGTGCATTGTCTCGTCGCCCGAGGGCGTCGCCGCCATGCAAGCCGCTCATCCCGAGGTGCCGATTTTTACCGCCGCGCATGATCGTGCGCTCAACGTGCGCAAATACATCATCCCCGGCCTCGGCGATTTCGGCGACCGGCTCTACGGCACATAAACCCCACCGATCCTGCGGTGTCGCTTACTCGTCGAACTGCGGTTCGCCGGCCTTGATCCGCACGTTGCCTCCGGGGGCCTCGATTTCGAGCAGTGGCCCGCCGAGGCCATAAACACCGCTGAGTCGGCCCCGACCGGAACCACCGCGCGCGGCGGCCAATTGCATGTCGTTGTAAATCTTGCCCCAGCGCGAACTGGCCTTGAGGGCGAAACTCGCCTCCGGATTGATGATCGTGGTGACGTTGCCCACGGCTGCGCGCAAGCGGGAATCTCCAGAAACTTGGGCGAACTGGGCGCTCACATCGCCATTGGTGGCGTGGGCCATCACCTCGCCCAGCGCGTTCATGATCTCAATATCGCCATCGACTGTCTCGAGCCGGGCGCGGCCACCGACCGTGCCGACCTGCAGGCTGCCACGCGTGGACTTCAAATACACAGAGCCGGTGCAGCGGGAGACAATCACGTTGCCCGAACCCGTCTGCGCTTGCACGTCGCCATCGATGTGTCGGAGGAACACCGTGCCGGTGCGAGCCACGGCCTTAACCGTGCCGCTCAGATCGCCCACCGTGATGGAGCCGTCTTCATTCACCAGCTCCAGATTGCAGCGCGCTGGCACCACCAGTTCGAAACTAATTTCCAACCTCTTAAGCTCAAATAGATCTATGCGCAGACCGGTCTCGCGTGGATTGCGGGCCGTGATGACCACATCGCCTTGATCCGCCGCCATCGTCAGTTGCAGGCCATCAAGCGCTTGGCGGGCCTCAACCTCCTTGGTCTCAAGGGTCGCATAGCGCACGTTGACCTCGACTTGGTCGCCTTGGTCCTGCCGGGCGGTGACATGGATGGCACCGCGATAAGTATCGAGCCGCACGGTGCCGCCTGGTCCGAGGGCAAAGCGCTGTTGCTCGACACGCTGCATCGCCCGCCCGATCCCCGTGGAGAGGAGCGCGATCAGCAAAAAACCGAAAAGGCGGCGCAGCTTCATGTGCCGTCCATTCAGGCCTACCCAAACGATCCCGCAAACCTCCGCCGATGAGTATGATTACACCCACACTAAGTAGTAATACGCAGCCCGATAATCGGGCTCAGCGCGCCCGGATATCGATGTCACCGCCGCTGGTGCGTAATTTCAATTCGGGGCCGCCGCTGTTGATTGTGCCGACGAGCTTACTCTTGCCGTTGCCGCCCTTGGCGACGACAAGCGAGAGTCCAGAGGATTCCACCTCGCCGCCACTAGTCGAGGCATCGAGGTTAAACGCTGCGGCGCGATCCACCGTGACTTCTATGTCCCCTCCGCTGGTGCGGGCAAGCAAGCGGCCGGCCACCGCTTCCGCGGTGATATCGCCCCCGCTGGTCAAAAGCTCGGCCCCGCCATCGATCCGACCCGCATGAATATCGCCACCCGAGGTGCTCAAAACCGCCGCACCCGTCGCAGAAGCAAGGGAAATGTCGCCCCCGCTCGTCCGCACTTCGACCGCGCCAACGATGTGTCCCGCCACCACGTCACCGCCTGCAGTCTTGGCCGCCACGTCACCTATGAGGTTACCGACCACAATGTCCCCGCCACTGGTGCGGAGATCCACGTTGAAGCGCGTCGGCACCACGATTTCAAAATCCACCTCCACCGGCGGCCAGATTCCCGTAATCGTCAGACCCTTTTGCTCGGGATACTTGGCTGTCGCGATCACTTCGTTGCCCGTCTGACTCATGGTCAGTTCCAGCTTTTTCACCAGCTCGTCCGCTGCCGCCTCGTTACGCGCGCGAACCTTTTGCCGCGCAAGCACGCGGACCTCGTCGCCTTCACTAGGCATCACGCGCACATCCCCGCCCGTCATGTCCACTTTCAATAGGCCGCCGGGCTGAACGGTGAAGGTTTTCCGGATCTCGCGCACAATCGCTTCGCGCGCGGTCGCCGGGACCGCCGACAACCAACCAACCGTCAGGATGCAAAGTAGGGTTTTCATATCACTCCAAAACCCATGACCGACCGTGCAAGTTACAGGATTTTCAAGTTTCCGGAAAGATCAAGGTCACGGGCATACGCGCCAAGCGCTCATACAACTGCAAATCCTCGCGCAACGGCCACCAATCATACAGGAAAAACTCCGCCGGCCGCCACAGCGCTACCCAGCCGATGATGTCGAGCGACAGCACCAAAGTGTCGAGGAGAGGGCTGCCGAGCGACTGGTTGTCGATTATCCGGCTCACCGTCAGGCATATCCCAAGAAACGACAGCGCCACGAAGAGATGACGGCGCGCCAAGCGCAACTTGCGTCGCAACGTTCGTTGGGCAGAAAGCGCCCGATTGGCGAAATAATTGCGCACCGCTTCATCCGTGCCATCCGCCAGTTGCCGGCTCGGCCGGGTGCCCAGCCTGATCACCAATTCAAAGTCGCGCCCGGACGGCAATTCGCGCGCCCAATCCAAAATGAAGTTCTCCGCCGCCGCATCCAGATCCCGTTCGTGAAAAGGCGAAGGATCCATCAGGTTAAAAAGCTGGGCAAGTTCGCGCAGCTTCAACTCGAGGTGATTGCACTCCGGAGCACTCATCCCCCCCTCACTTTCTCGCTCCACGACGGTTCGGCGAAACCAACCAGTGCCACACCCGCGCCCAGCAAAAACGGACGCTTCACCAAGTTGCCGTTCTCCGCGAGGAGCTTAAGCGCCGCGGCCTCGGTCAGACCGGGGAGTTTTTCGCCGAGCCCTTGCTCGCGGTAATCCTTGCCCGAGGTGTTGAACAATTTCCGTATCTCTCCGCCCTGGGCCGCCAGCATCTCGCGCAACTCGCCCAAGCTGGGCGGCGTCTCGCGGATCGGGTGTTCGGTAAACGGCAGGTCGTGCGCGCGCAGCCACCGCGCGGCCCGGCGGCAGGTGTCGCAGTTGGCGTAGGTGTAGAGCTTGAGCGGTTTCATTTCACCCAGCTGGCGTCGCGAATAATGAACTGCCAACGACCTTTGTATTGGTTGATTTCACCATAGAAGCGGGCGGTTTCACCCTCCTTCCATTTCGCGCGTAGTTTCGTGAGCAAGTCCCGGTCGTAGCTCCAGATGTCGTAAACATCGTTGCGCACCACCACCGTCAGTCGCGAGCTGCGGCCGACCTCGCCCACGACGCGGATGATCTTGCCCTTAAATGCGTCGTGGCGAAACGACTGGCCAGGCGGCAGTTGATCAAACGTTAGCGCGACTTTCGCGAGGTCGATTTTTCCGTAGTCAATCTTGTTGACGCTCGCCAGGCCAGTGTCCTCCGAAGGGCTGCGCAGCGAGATGTAGCGGCTGGGCTGATTGTTGGTGACGGTCAGGAATTTCGCGTAAACCGGCAGGTGGTCCGAAAATCCGCTCCCGGCCGGGCCGTCAAAACTCCAGCGGATCGGCAGACCTTTGTCGTCGAGGTTGAGTCCGGGAATCTTCGCCACCCCGAAGGAGTCGTCCACGTATTGCACGCCACGATAGTCGTAGAGCCCGCGCGAAATGATGAGCTGCATGAGTGTGCCCCACTCGCCTTGATAGGTGTCGCTGCCGCGCTCCTCGGAGGGCAGCTCGAACCAGAGGTTGTAAAGATCGCGCTTCGGCCCGCGCACGGCGAGCTCGTTACCCTGCGAACCGAGCACATCATTGAGCCCGGTCTCCTTCATCTGCCGATAGCGTGTCTTCTGGTTGTATTGCGAGTTGAAGTCGCCCCCGATGATGATGTCGGCATGGGGATCGGCTTGGAGAATCTCGTCGAGCCGCGTGCGTAGCGTCCGGGCATTGGCGATGCGGGCTTTTTCCGTATCGGCGTTGCCCGCGCCGGATTTCCAGTGGTTGTTGAACAGGTAAAGCGGCGCGCCATCCACCTCGACCTCGACCTCCTGAATCGCGCGCGCGTCCAGCGTCGGATGCGACACCGCGCGCTTCACCGGAAACCGGGTGAACACGACGCACTTCTGCGCGAGCGCGTGGCGACTGCCCGCGCCACGCACATTTTCCCCACGCGCCACGTTGTAGCCGGTCAGGCCGTGATCGGCGAAAGTCTTCAACAACAGCGCCTCGGCGGGCAGGTCCGCGATCTCGGCCGAAAACTTCGCGCCCAGCATTTCTCCGATCGTCGTGCCGGCGTAGCGTTGCAAAATCGCGGCGTAGTCCGGCACGGCTTCGGCGTTGCTTTGGTCCTGCTCGATCTCCTGGAACAGGATGATGTCGGGGCCGCGACCATTCTCAAACTTTGCCACGACGCGGGTGATGTTCTCCATCTTGGTCAGCACATGCTGGCGGCTGTAGCGGGCCGGCTGGTAGTCCTCAAACAACGCCTTCGCGTCCGCGTCGAACAAGTTCTCCACGTTGTAAACCAGCACGATAAACGGCCGCGCCGCGACCGGCAAAACCAAGAGTAGTCCGAGAATAACCGCCGAAATGAAACGCCGCATGCGTCTGGTGTGGTCTGGATGCCGCGTGGCGTAAAACCAAAACGCGCCCGCATCGCCTGCCATGCGCTTGACCGGCCCGCCGCCGCCGACGCAACATCCCCGCCCATGCCCGCCCGCCCGCCCATCTTGGAGGTTCGCGAACTCTTCGTCCGCCGCGACCGCACAGTTATTCTCAACCGCGTCAACTGGCGCGTGGACCACGGCGAGAATTGGGTCATCCTCGGCGCCAATGGCTCGGGCAAGACCTCGCTGCTGCGAGCGCTCACCGGCTACCTCGCGCCGACCGCGGGCGAAATCCACCTGCTCGGCGGCGCATACGGCCACAGCGACTGGCGCGCGCTGCGCGAGCACATCGGCATCGTCACCAACTCCTTCAGCGCGCTCATCCCCCTCTGCGAGACCGCGCTCGATACGGTCATCAGCGGCCGCTATGCCCAGCTCGACCTCTGGGTGCGCACCACCGCCGCCGACCGGACCGCCGCGCGCAATCTACTCGCTATCGTGGGCGCTAGCCCTCTCGCCAAGCGCGAATGGCAGCACCTCTCCCAAGGCGAACGACAGCGCGTGCTCATCGCCCGCGCGCTCATGGCCCGACCGCGCCTGCTCATCCTCGACGAACCCTGCGCCGGACTCGATCCCGTCGCGCGACGGGAGTTTCTCGCCTTGGTGGACCGTCTCGGCCGCCGTCGGAGCGGCCCCGCGCTCGTCCTTGTGACGCACCACATCGAAGAGATCACGCCTGCCTTTACGCACGCGCTTCTGCTGCGGGCGGGCGAAGTCGTGGCCGCCGGACCTCGCGCAAAAACGCTCACCTCGGCGCAACTTACCCAGACCTTCGGCACTACCGTTCGAGTGATGCGCGACCGCACCGGCCTGCGCCTGCGTTTGCCATAAAACGTGACTACCGCGCGATCCGGCCCGCCAACCGCACCACGTCGCCGGCCGCCAGCACCGGATTGCCGGTGAATTTTCTCGCCGCCTGAAAAACCAACTCGCCATCGCGCACGAGAGCGATCGACCGGCCCGCCACCGCCACCTGCGCGGCCGCGCCGCCGCCGTAAAGCGTCATGCCCGCCTCCCACGGCACGCGCACGATCGCGCCAGTCGCCACATCCACAAACGTCACCATGCCGGCCTGCGCGAGCGCGGCCAACGACTCGATGCCGGTCGCGGTCAGTTCGCCGCTGCTGCTGAGCGCGCTGCCCGCCACGCGCCCCGTGGCCTTGACCGCGGTCGTCGCCGTCTTGCCCGCGACAATCACCGTCGTGGCGGCGAGTTCCCCGGTGGTCTTGACGGCCTTGTAGGCGAGGCAGCCACCCGATCCGGTCAGCAACCCCGCCGCGATCAATCCGGGCCAGACACGCCGCGCGTTCATAGGCTTCTCACGGACGGCGCAACTTGAACACTTCCTTTAAAAACTGGTTCGTGTGCCGCCACGAGCGTTCGGCGGCGCGACGCTGGTAGCCCACGCCCGTGAGCTTGGCCGCCGTGGCGAATTCATCCGCCGCCGGATTACTGAACGCGTGCTTGGCGCCTTGATATACGATCAGCTGGTAGTCGATGGCGTGGTCCTCCAGCGAACGCACGAACAGATCGAGTTCCTCCTTCGGAATCAACGTGTCCGCGCCGCCATGGCAGATCAGAAAACTGGCGTGGTTAAGTTTGGCGTCCTCGGCCGTGGCGGGAATCAACCCGCCGTGGACGCTCACCACGCCCGTCAGCGGCGCGCCGCCGTAGGCCAGCACCTGCGCCACGGCTCCGCCGAAACAGTAACCCACCGCCGCGATCTTCTTCGTGTCCACCATGCCGATGGCCAGCAACGCGTCCAGCCCCGCCCGCGCGCGCCGTTCCATCAAGTCCCCGCCGTAGATTTTACCGGAAAGCTCGCGCGCCTCCTTCGCGTCACGCGTCGTCTTGCCCTCGCCATACATGTCCACCGCGAAGGCGATATAGCCCTCCAAGGCGAATTTGTGGGTCTGCTTGTCCGCAAAATCATCCCGCCCCCACCATTCGTGGACCACCACCACGCCCGGCCGCGGGCCATCCTTGATCTTTTCGTCATCGTAAACCAAGTAGCCCAAAAACTTCACGCCATCGTGCTCGTAGGGTATGGTCTTGTGGATGATTTCGGCCGAGAGCGTGGTCGCCACTAGCAATGCCAACGAAAGCAAAATTTTTTTCATGGGGACGGGTAAACTGCCGTCAGCCTAGCCGCCCGCCGCGCGCCGACAATCGCAATATCCGCCTCAGCGTTTGAGCAGCTTGTCGAGCGCCCCGAGGCTCTTGAGCGGGGCCGACGGCTCGACGAGTCTCGGTGCCACGCGAACGGGACCAGCGGGCCTTTCCGGCGGAGCCTGTTCCGTCGTCGCGCCGGATTTCAGTTCCCGGATCAAACGATCCAATTTCACCGGCGAAACCGGCTCCACCGTGCCCAGCTCCTGCGCGAACACACTCACGCGATACTCCTCGACCAGCC
>JADLBI010000163.1 GCA_020847775.1 Opitutaceae bacterium | reverse complement strand
ATCCCGGTGTCCGCCCTCAGCCCAGCGGTTCGCACGCGGCGATGAGGTCGTCCACGTGGCCGCTGGCGAGCGCGATGACGGTGTCGGCCGCGCCGTAGTAGAGTTTCACCTCGCCGCTGCTTTCGTCGTAAATCATGCCGCAGGGGAAAATCACGCTGCCACGGTAACCGTTGAGTTCGTAGTCGGTCTCGGGCGTGAGCAAGGGCCGGCGCATCAGGCCGATCACGCGCGAGGGATTTTCCAAATCGAGCAGCATGAGCCCCGCGTAGTAAGTCTTGAACCAGCCGCGCTCTTCCCAGCCATCCAAGCGGCACGTCGGGTCTTTCGTTACCGCGTGGATTGGCGTCAACCAGCCCGCGCGTGTGCGCACCGGCGGGGCGGCCGGGCCGATTTTGCAATTGGCGTAAGGCACCTCGTCCGCGCCGAGCACAGGTTCGTTGCGGCCCCAGTAACGCAGGTCGGTCGATCGGCTCATCCAGATCGGAAACGCCTCGGGCTGGTCCCGCATGTAAACCGGGAACGGCCGCTCCAACCGCACGTATTCGCCCCCGATGCGCTCGGGGAACAGCACCATGTTGCGATTGTCCGGCGCGGACATGCTGAGGAACCGGTAGTTGATGAAATCCTCCGTCTCGGCGATGACGCCGCAGATGCCGTGCGCGGTGTCCGCGGCGAAACAGAGCAACGGTCGTCCCTCGACCACGCTGATGCGCGGATCGTAAATGCGCTTGATAAAGCCCGCGCCAAACCGCGTTGGATACAGGTGGCGCAGCCCGGCGCGCGCACGCTCCTCGTCGAGCACCGGTTGCGGATGCACCTCCCACTTGATGCCATCCACACTGGTCGCGAGCCCGATATTGCAACCGTCAAACGGCGTCGCGCCCCAGCGCCCGTAGTCGTTGCGAAAAATCATCACGTAACGCCCCGCATGGCGCACGACCCCGGCGTTAAAAACCGTGGTCGCGTGGAACGGGCAGTCCGTGTGTTGCAGAACCGGATTGGCGGGATGGCGAATGAGCATGGAGAAATGAAGCCACGAAAGGGGGTCACACCCGCAGCGTTGTCAACGCCGACAAATCCAACTCCCCGGCGTAACCGAACGGTGCGCGCAACACGGAGCCGAGCGCGAGACTGCCGTCGCGCACGTCGAGGCGCGGCCAGCCAGCGGCGGACTGGATGAACATATCGCCGTGCTGGTTAAGTATGAGCTGTTGCAGCGCGACGGGAAACTGGCCGAGTCCGGCAAAATAATGATGGCCGTTGCGCTCGACGCTGGTGATGCCGAAGCACGCCTGCGCCGCGAGATCCTGCGGCATCGCCACCGGCGCGACGTTGGACAAATCCTCGCCGCTCAGCATCGCGGGCAACCCCGCCCTGCGACGCTGCGCGAGCAGGCACGCGTTGGCCGCGCCCTTGAATACGCCCTTGCAGTTTTTGTGACTCGTGCCCGCGTAGCCGAGCGCGAGCGCGGTCGGCAGGCTCGTGAGTTCCGCGTCGGACTCGTCGATGATGACCGGTGGCCGGTCGGGCCACGCCGCGGCGAGTTCGCCGATCGCCGGCGAGAGCGCGACTTTGCGATGCCAGGGCTGCACGATGAAAAGTAATTTCGACCAGAACGCCGCGTCGCCCACGGTCGCGCGCAGCTTCGTCACGTAATCGCGAAACACGCCGACTTCGTGAAAGCTCTCGTTGCCGTCCAACGAATACGCAAAGTCGCCGCCACACTCCGCCGCGAAGATTTTCGCCATACGCGCAAGACGTTGTTGGTCGCGCTCCGCCTCGCCGTTGATCTTCAATTTGAAATGGCGCAGCCCGTAAAAGCGGATGCAAGCCACGAGTGATTGCGGCAGACCGTCAGTCACGCGTTCGTCGGCGGGAATTTCTTCGTCGGTCAACGCATCGGACAGCCCGACCGTGTGGCGGCAGAAGACTTGCGCCGGCGGTTGCGTCGGCAGCCAATCGGCCGGTTGCGTGCCCGCGAGCGAGGGATGAATCGAACCGAGATCGAGGCCGAAACGGTTTTCACGCAGCGCCATCGGAAATGTCGTGTGGTTCGCGCGGCAAAACGCATCAATCAACGCGCGCTCAACGAGCGTCACGCCGAACTGCGCGAGCAATGGCGGCAGGTTTTGTTTCTCCGCCCAAGCCGCCTGCGCGTCGTAGAGCGCGCGCCAGAACGTGAACGGCGTTTCCGCCACGAGTGCGCGCGCGTGGGCCACAGCGGTGCGAATGACGAGCAACATTTCCTCAACCTCTTCGTCGAGCGGCCGCTGCGGATCCTTCGTAAACCACTTCGGCGGCAAGTGATCCGCCGCCACGCCATGCTGCGTCTGGCCACCGAAATCAAAGGTGAGCCGCAGGAACACGTGCGTGACCTCGGTCATCGTCGCGATCCCGTAGCGAAACGGCATGCGCGCCTTGAGCGGCTGGCTGAAGAGTTCGGCGTGCTGGAGTTTGATCATCGGTATAAAAGAACCACCAAACACACGAAAGACACGAAAACAAGGCAGGGCACGGGGCCGGGCACGCCAAAGGTAGGGCGCGACCGCTGGGCGCGCCGTGTTGGTCCAATGAAATCCACGCCGGGCCCAGCGGGACCGCCCTACCCATTGATTCGGCACACCGCCTCGAATATGTCCTGCGGTAATGGACCGAGCGCCAAATCACGCAACGCCGCGTCCAACTGCGCGCGATTGCCCGCGCCGATCACCACGCGATCAAACTCCGCCAGATTAAACGCAAAGCGGTGCGCGAGAACCGAGAGCTCCATGGCGTGGGCTTCGGCTAAACGTCGCAACTGAATCGCCCGCTCGATCTGCGGCGCCCACACCCATTCCGGTTGTTTGCTCACCAGTTCCGCGTGGCGCGCCCCGAGCAAACCCATGTGCAGCGGACTTGCCTGATACGTCGCCACGCCCGCGCGCCGCAACCGCGGAAAGTCCTCGCGCAGCCCGTCGAATATGCAGGCGTCGAGCCGACGAAACAGCATGACCACATCAAACACCCCTGTTTCCAGCAACCCGTCCCACCCCGCGCCGTGCCCGCCCGCGAGCCCCAGTCGGTTGACCAGCCCTTCCGCGCGCAGGCCTTGCAATGTCGCCGCCACCTCGGCCCGTTGCGCAACCGGCACCATTTGCGGCTCGTGGAGGAACAGCAGGTCGATTTGCGCCAGCCCCAGATGATCGCAACTGCGCCGCACACTATCGCGCATTCCGGCCGGCGAAAAATCGTAGCTGTCCACATGGGCATTTAGCCCGGGCAAGCGCCCCACCTTCGTGCTCACCATCGGTCGTGCCCCGCGCCATTGCCGCAACGCCCGACCCATTAATTGCTCAGCCGTGCCATACGCCGGCGCCGCGTCGAACACGCCCACGCCGCGCTCCAACGCGTGCAGCACCGTGGCCAGGGACTCGCCTTCGTCCACCGGATGCCACGCCCCGCCGAGCGTGGCCAAACCCAACGCCAAGCGCGACGCGCCCAGGCCGAATGATTCTAGTTTCGACCCCGTATGAGGGTCGGTCCGCACCGCGGGAGAACAGGTGTTCATGAAAATTATTTTCCCACGCTCCAACCCCCGTCCGCCATCAGCGATGCGCCAGTCACCAGCGAGGCTTCATCACTCGCCAGATAATGCGCCGCGGCGGCGATCTCCTCCGGTTTGCCCATGCGGCCGATCAGTTGCGTGGCGCTCATGTCGCGATACGCCTTTTCTGGATCGGCGTATTCCTTAAGACGCGCCTGCACGAACGGCGTTTCGATGCGGCCGGGGCAAATGCAGTTGCAGCGCACGCCGTCCGCCGAATGGTCAAGCGCGAGCTGTTTGGTGATGCCGACGACTGCAAACTTCGTCGTCACATAGGCAAACCGGTCGCGCACCCCCACGATGCCGCCAATCGAAGCGATGTTGATGATGCTGCCCGCGCGGCGCGCAATCATGTCGCCGATGTAGGCCTTAGTAACGCTGAACACGCCGCGCACGTTGACGCGGTAAAGCCGATCCAAGTCCTCCGCGTTGGTTTGCAAAATCGTGCCGACGTGACCAATGCCCGCGTTGTTCACGAGAACATCGAGCGGCCCGGTAGCCGCTGCCGCGTGCGCGACCGAAGCCTCATCCGCGACATCAAGCGGCACAAACTCCGCCGCGCCGCCCGCGCTGGTGATAAGCGAAACCGTTTCGCCGCCTGCGGCTGCATTGAGATCGCCGACAAAGACCTTTGCGCCCGCTTTCGCGAAACGCTGCGCAATCGCGCGACCAATGCCGGAGCCCGCGCCCGTGACCAACGCCACCTTGCCAGTTAAGTCGAACATGGCGGCAAGCTAGGCCAGCCTGGCGTCGGCTGTCGTGCTAAATCTTCGTCATCCGCCGGCACCAGGTCGCGACGCCCAGTGCCGCCGCACCAAAGAGCAGCGCCCAAGTGGAAGGCTCGGGCACAGGGCTGGGCGAACCGCCACTGCCGCCACCACCGCTGGCCATCGCCTCGATGACAGTGAGCCGGAAGGTTGTGCCCAAATCGGTGCCGCTCAGGGCCAAGCTGGAGTCCAGGCCCGTGGTCGTGATGTCGCGAAACAGCGTGGTGAAAGCGGCCGTGCCAGTGATGATGTCGAACGTGTCACCCAACACCGCGTCGAAGCCGTCGGCAAAGTTGACGTCGAGCCAGCCGTAAAACTCGGGCGAACCGTTTTGGAAATGCACCGAGTCGAAGGAGGTGAGGCTCGCAATGTCCATTTCGAGATGTCCGCCGGCGAGCAGCGTGTAATCGCCGACAATGGTAAGTTCGGTCGTTTCATTCGGGCCGTAACCGGGCGCGAGATAGCCTTCGTCGAGGATCGTGGCGCTGACACCGCCAATTGTGCCAATGCCGCCGAGCACACCGTGGTTGTTGTGCAGCGTGGCCCCGGGATAAAGCGAGAGCTGCGCACCATGATCTAGGAGGATGGTGCCGGTGTTGCTGATCGCGGCCGAGGTTTTGTCCACCGTCAGCGTGGAGTTGATCATGAGCAGCGCGTTATTGGTGAGATCGCCGGTCAGGGTGTTAACCGCAGCTCCGGAACTTACCGTAACGGTATTGTTGTTCACGAACGTCCCGGCATTGATGGCCGCGCCGCTGAGGGTGTAACTGCCACCGTTATCGAGCGTGCCAGTGACATTCATGACTCCACCGAGCTGGGTAACCGTCGTGCCGCCGTGGCTGGTGAGCGAGTCCGCATTGATGACACCGGTGGTCAAACGCAGGGTGCCGGCACCGCCCCCTGCCGCGCCGACTTTGATGGCGCCGTCAACCGCCAGCGTGCCGCCCACGTCGAGGCGCGCGGAGCTGCCGGAAACAGGTGCCAGCGTCACGGAACCGGCGCGAAGCTCGCCGGAGCCTTGGATCAGATAAACCGATTGCGGACCGGATGCGCCACCGAGCGTAAACGCGCCGTCCACATCGTGCAGTCCGTTGAGCGTGACGCTGACCTTGCCGTTGCCGCCAAGTTCAGCCGTGCCGTTGTTGATCGTAGTGCCGGTGCCGATAGTCAGGCGCACGTCTTCGCCACCGCCTTGTGCAACGCGGAACGCGCCGCCGACATCAACGCGGGCGGTGCCGGAGGTGACGATCTCGGTCGCGCCGCTCACGGTCAGGTTGCCGTCGATATCGAGGAATGCGTTGTTGGACACGGTGAAGTCGTTGCCGCCGGCATTGCCTGAACCGAAAATCGAGGCGTTGCCCGTGGCGCGCAGCGTGCCGCCGGAAAGCGCAAAGGTCGCGCTGGCGAGCTGCGTGACATCGAGGCTGCCGGTGGTGAGCGATCCGGCGCTTTGGGTGAAGCTGGCGTTGCCGCCAGTGAAGACGAAGGAGCCGGTGCCGAAGGTGCCGCCAGTGCGGTTGAGCTCGGTGTTGGCGTTGAGGCGGGTCTCGCCGGTGATCGCGACGATGCCGGCGCTTTGGATAAACGCTGCATCGGTCGCGTTGAGCGCGAGTGAGGCGGCGTTGAGCTGGCCGTTGCTCATGGTGACGGTGCCGCCAATCAACGCATCGCCGCTGACGGTCGCCTGCGTGCTAGTCCAGTCAATCGCACCGCCGGCGCGCACCGTGAGCTGGTCGGCCGAGAGCGTGCCGCCATAGAGGTTGGCGGTGTTGACGATGTCGAAGTGCCCGACATCGAGTAACCCGGCGTTGAATTGCAGCGTGCCCGCCAGCGTGCCAGAGTAGTTGCGGCCAATGGTCAGGTCACCCGCCGTCACATCGGAACCGGAATCGAGCGTGAGCGTGCCGTAAACATTGATCGCGCCGTTGAAGGTCTGGGTGCCGGAGCCGAGCGTAACAGCGGTGCCGCGGTTAAACGTGGCCCCGCCCGTCGTAAACGACGCGCCGCCGGAAACGCCTAGCGTGGAGCCGCCGGGCAAGTTTCCAGTCACGCCATCATCGAGCACCAGCGTCCCGCCGGCGGTGAAGCTGCCGCCGGAAACCGTGAGCGCCGAACCCGTGGCCAGCTCCACCCCATCGATCACTGTGGCGGTGCCGCCAGTTTGGGTGTAGGTCGCACCCTCTTCGAGCACGAGGCTGCCAAGCTCGACAGTGCCGGCCGTGTTGAAGGTGCCGCTGAATAGCCGCATTTCACCGCCGAGGTCGAGCGTGTTGCTCGCGGCAAAGGTGAGCGTGTTTTTGACGAGGCCGTCACCGCTGACGTTGAGCGCGCGATTTTGCGCGAGGGTAAACGTGCCGCCGTTGAAGTTGAGCGACTGGGCGTTGAGCGTGCCGGAAAGGTATTCAATCACACCGCCGGTATTGAGATAGAGCGTAGCGGTGTTGAGCGTGCCACCGTTGAGCGTTATGACCCCGCCTTCGCCGGCACCGGCGGTCGTGGTCGCGGTAAGGGTGCCGCCGGAAAGCTCAAACAGATTATCCGTGGTGCCAGATGCGCCGACCAAAAGCGAGCCGAGCGTCGCACCACCTGCGGTTTGGTTAAACGTGGCGTTGCCTTTGAGTTGAAAGGAATCGGCCGTGAGATTGCCACCGGATAATGTGTAAACGGACGGATCAACCACCGTGGAACTCAGCAGAATGTTGCGATACTCGGCCGTGCCGCCGGATTGATCGATCAACGCGCGCGGACCGTCCGCCACACTGAGGTCTTCGTTGAAGTCGATGGATCCACCGGTCTGGACCACATGGCCGGCACCGGCGCCACCAATGCGCAAACCGCCCTCCGCGTAGAGCTGCGCGTTGCCACCAACGGTCAGTGTGGCGTCTTGATGCGTGGCGAGATCTAGTCCGGTGATTTTATCCTCGGCCGCGTTGCCGAGCAGGAGAATCGCATCGCCCGACAACGTGAGCCGGGCCTGTTGGCCGGGAACAGGATCGGCGGGATCAGGCGTGTTTTGATCGATCCAGCCGACGGTGATGGGCGTGTGGTTGGCCACCTTGAGCGTGCCGCCCAGCAAATTGACTCTCGCATCGCCACCCCCGCCGACGAAAAGGTTCGTCAGTCCGTAAACGTAACTGCCGGCAGATTGCCCATAGGAAGCATAATTTTGCCCGTCAGACAGCACCTTGAGTGTGCCGAATTGCGAAGTGCCGCCCACCCCGACGGCCGCCAGCGAAGTGCCGTCGTTGGCAATCGTCAGAGCATCATCAAGCGATCCGGCAATCGTGAGCGCACCCGAAATGTGCTGCCACTGGCCGCCGCTGACAAAAATACCTTGGGTGGCGATGATGTCGCCGTCGGTTTGCTTAAGAACCGCCCCCGCATGCAGGTTGAGCGTCGCCACCCTCAACGTGTCGAAAATATCAAGGATGCCGCCGGCTAGATTAAAGGTGAGATAGGAATCACCCGCCGTCACCGGTCCGGAAAAAATCACCGTGCTCGAAATGGTATCCGGGATCGTGACGCTGTCCCCATGCTGCGGCGCGTAATTGTCGACCCAATTGCCCGCTTCGTTAAAATAAGACGTAGAGCCTATGCCGGGGAGAGCCCACACTGCATTGGATTGACCATGCAGGGTCATGGACGCGAACGACAGGCCAACAACACCCAAGACGCGGAGCAATGAGGACGGTTTCATACGCATGGTGTATGGCGATGTGTGCGCACAGTGTTGCACGCGACCTGCAAAAAAGATGAGGGGTGGCCCTCATTCCGATTGCCCGAATGAACGGGGCTCGTTGTATCCCCGCATGACTTTCGTCCGCCTGCTGGTCGCGTTGATTTGTTCGCTCTCGCCGGCAATCGCATTTGCCGCCACGCCGGCGGAACGCGCCGAGGTCCTCAGCGCCGAATTGGCGGGCGTTTCT
>JADLBI010000162.1 GCA_020847775.1 Opitutaceae bacterium | reverse complement strand
CGGTCTTGCCGAGGCGCTGGGCGACATCGAGCCACTTGTCGGAGAATGCGCCGTTCATGCAGCACAGCACTTTCTTCGCGACGACGTTGCGCAGCGCGCCTTCCATCACGCCCCAGGCGCTGCTGGTGGACAAATACACGGGGTCCTTGGTGTAAAACAGCGCTTGCAGGTGGGGCTGGATGGATTGGTAGAGCGCCACGAAATCCGTGCTGCGGTGCCCGATCATGGGCTGGGCCATGGCGCGCAGGGTCTTGTCGGAAACGGCAATAGGGCCGGGAATGAATAGTTTGTAGCTCATGGGCGCGGTTAAATTGTTGCAGACAGCACGAAAGCGGCTTCCCAAAAACCCCGTCAATCTCCATTGCTGTCATTTGTCGCATGTCGTCCTGGCTGAAGAAGAAATCCAACGCGCTCGAGCATTACACCATTGATGTGATCCTCGGGCGTCGCGCGGATACAGGCGCGGCGATATACGGGGCGTTTTTGCAGCTGCTGTCGTATTTGTTCAGCGGCATCGCCCAGTTGCGCTTCTGGCTCTATCGCAACCGGATTTTGCATGATCAGCCGCTTGGTTGCCTCGTGGTGGTCGTCGGCAATCTAACCGTGGGAGGCACGGGCAAGACGCCGGTGGTGGAGAAATTCGCCCGGGCCTTGCGGGAACGCGGACGCAAGGTCGCGATCCTCAGCCGCGGCTACAAAAGCAAGGCGCCGCCAGTTTGGAAGAAATGGTGGTGGGCGATCAGTCACGCGGCCGAACCGCCCCCGCGCATCGTGAGCGACGGCCGGACTGTGCTGCTCGACAGCGAGCAGGCTGGCGACGAACCCTACATGCTCGCGCGCAATCTGCCCGGCGTGATCGTGCTGGTGGATAAGAACCGTGTGAAGTCCGGAGCCTACGCCATTAAAAAATTCGGCTGCGACACGCTCGTGCTGGACGACGGCTTTCAATATCTGCCACTCAAGGGGCGGCTGAACCTGCTACTGGTGGACAAGACCAACCCTTTCGGCAACGGCCACCTCTTACCGCGCGGGATCTTGCGCGAGCCGATCAAACATCTGCGGCGCGCCTCTTACGTTTTTCTCACCAAGTCGAACGGCGAACGCGACGCCGACCTCGAGGCGACGATCCAGAAATACAACCCCGGTGTGGACGTGATCGAATGCGCGCACCAACCCAAATACCTGCAGCGCTTCGACACGGTGGAGCGGCAGCCGCTTTCGTTTCTCAAGGGGCGGCGAGTGCTGGCATTTAGCGGCATAGCCACCCCGGAGAGTTTTGAGAAATTCCTGCGCGACCTCGGCGCGATCATCGTCGCCCGTGAGCGGTTCCTCGATCACTATCGCTACGGGGAGGATGACTTCACCGAGTTGGCCGCGCTCGCGGAGGCCGAACGCGCCGAATGCCTCGTCACGACCGAAAAGGACGCGGTGCGCATCCCGCACGATCGCACTTGGGCCAAACCGCTCTACTATCTGCGACTCGAGATCGAGATCCTGCGCGGCGCGGCGGACTTTGACGAAGCCGTTGGCCGCATCTGCTTCCCGCAAAACGTCTCGCATCCGCCGTTGGCGTGAGCCGCGTATTGCCTTGCATGGCGGGGGACGAACCGCGTTGGCTGAGGCATGATTATTGATCCTCGTTACAATGAGCTGGCCGATGGCCTGACCGGTTTTTCTATTGAACTCAAAAAAGGCGAACGCGTCCTGATTGACGCGTTCGACGTGCCCGACGCGATGGTGATCGCGCTCGTGCGGGCCATTCATCGGCGCGGCGCGCATCCTTATGTGCAACTGCACCGGGCCCGCGTCACCCGCGAACTCGTGCTCGGCGCCGAGGAGGCGCAATACGCTCCGCTCGCCAAGGTGGAGAAGCAGCGCATGGAGAGCGTGGACGCCTACATCGCATTGCGCGGCTCCGACAACATCTTCGAGTCGTCCGACGTGCCCGCCGACCGTGTGCGGCTCGTTAGCCGCCTGATGAAGCCGGTGCTGGATCACCGAGTGAACAAAACGAAGTGGGTCGTGTTGCGTTGGCCGACCTCCGCCATGGCGCAGCAGGCAGCCATGAGCACCGAGGCGTTCGAGGATTTTTACTTCCGCGTTTGCACGCTCGATTACCGCCGGATGATCCCGGGCATGAAGGCTCTGGCGGATTTGATGAGCAAAGCCGACCGCGTGCACATCAAGGGCCCGGGCACCGACCTGAGCTTCTCGATCAAAGGCATCGGTGCCAAGGAGTGCGGCGGCCAGCGCAATATCCCCGATGGCGAGGTGTTCTCGTGCCCCGTCCGGGACTCGGTTGAGGGTCACATCCAATACAACGCGCCGACGGTTTATCTGGGTTCGTCGTTCGACCAAATCCGCCTCGCATTCAAGCAAGGCAAGATTGTCGAGGCCACGTCGAGCAACACCAAGCGACTCAACGAGATTTTGGACAGCGACCCCGGCGCGCGTTACATCGGTGAGTTCGCGATCGGCTTCAACCCGCACATCCTCGAGCCGATGCGTGACATCTTGTTCGACGAGAAGATCGCGGGGTCGTTTCACTTCACGCCCGGCCAAGCCTACGAAGACTGCGGCAACGGCAACAAGTCGCAGGTGCACTGGGACATGGTCTGCATGCAGCGGCCCGAGCACGGCGGCGGCGAAATCTGGTTCGACGGCAAACTCATCCGCAAGGACGGGCTCTTCGTGCCGAAGGCGCTGCAAAAGCTGAATCCCGATTACCTGCTCGGTTCCAAGAAGTGATCGAAGCTTTCATCCAGGCGCTGCCGAAAACGGAGACGCACCTCCATGTCGAGGGCGCCATCCCCTATGCCTTGCTGCGGGAGTGG
>JADLBI010000161.1 GCA_020847775.1 Opitutaceae bacterium | reverse complement strand
TCACGCCGGTCAATTTATTCAGCATATATTCGGCGGAGAGCTTCGGGCTCTCGATGGACACCTACGGCAAATACCTCGTGGCGACCTATGCGTGCTCGCTGGTGCTGGCTTGGCCGTTGGGCTGGATGGCGGACCGCGTGCATGCCATGCGCATGGCGATCGGTTCGATTCTGGTTTACGCCGTGCTGATGGTGGCGGGGTGGTTTGGCATCGTCGGGCCGAAGAGTTTCGGCTGGGTGTTTTTGCTCCATGGCGTGATTTCGGGCTGCTATTTCACGGGCGCGGCGGCGCTGGGGCAGATGCTGTTTCCGCGGTTGAAGTTCGCGCAGTTCGCCTCGGCGGGCGGCATGATCTTCGCGGTGGTCAACATAATCTTCGGCCCGGTGATGGGCATCTTCCTCGACTGGCTGGGGCACGACTACCGCTACACCTTCGGGGCCGGCGCGCTGATAGCCCTCGTCGCGCTGGTCATCAACCTGATGGTGCACCGCCGCTTCATGGCGCTCGGTGGTCCGCGGGGCTACGTCGCGCCGTGAGCGCGGTAGGGTGGTTAAAATGTATTAATAGGAGAGGCGCCACCGCCCCATCCGGCTTCGTAGCGCAGGCTTCCCAGCCTGCCCCGCAAGAGTAATGCAGGCTAGGAAGCCTGCGCTACTTGAGAAACTCGGCCTTGGCGTGCTTCGTGTGAAATACAAAACACAGGCGGTTTGTGATTACTGTTTAGCCACAGCAACTTTTTCCAGCGCCTTGAGATCCACGTCATGGCCGATCCCTGGCGCGGCGGGCGCGCGCACGAGCGCGTCGGGGCCGACGCAGGGCTCGACGTGGATCGGGTTCCCTTTGATGAGCGTCTCGTAGTAGTGGTTGTTCTTGATCGCGAGGCAGAGCTGGATGTTTTCGACGCCCATGCCGTGCACCTCGGCGCTGAGTTGGAATGAATCCGCCAGGTGCGCCACGCGCAGCGCGCCGGTGAGTCCGCCCTTGTAGAACCAACTGGTGCGCACCATGTCGACCGCGCCCTGCGCGATGAAATCGGCGACGTTGTAGTGGCAGCCGTCGGACGTTTCGGCGGCGAGCACCGGGATGTCGAGTTGATCGCAGAGGCGCTTGTAGGCGTTGATGCTGAACTCGCGCATCGGCTCCTCATACCAAAGATAATCCGCCTCTTCGAGCGCGCGCCCGAGGTAGAGCGTTTCGTAAGGATCAAAGCCCGCGCTGCCGTCATACATCAACGCGATGTCGGGACCGACGTGTTTGCGCAGCGTCTGGCAAAGCGCGGCGTCCTTGCGCGCATCGCCCCACGCGTGGAGTTTTATCGCTTTGAAACCGCGCGCGAGACACTGGTCGGCTACGTCGAGAAATTCCTCGGTCGTCGCATACGTGACCGTGCTGGCGTAGGCCTCGATCGAATCGCGATAACCGCCGAGCAATTGATAGACCGGCAAGTTGGCGGCCTTGGCGGTGATGTCCCACAGCGCGGCGTCCACCACGCCCATCATGTAGATCGGAAACTCCTCGATGCGATCGAGCTCCCAGACCTCGTGCCAGAGCAGTTCCTTCTGCAACGGGTTTTTCCCGAGCAGCATCGGCTTCAACCGACGCTCGATCAAATCAAGCGCGATCGCGCCGCGCACCGCACAACTCCAGCCCTCAATACCGGCATCCGTGACGATGCGCAGCCACGTTTGTTCGGTGAACTCGTCGCTGGCGAGCAGGCCTTTGCGCCAGACATACGGCACGGCGGTTTTGTTGCGAACAGTGTAGGCGTGAACAGCGATGATCTTCATGGGGCGGGGATGAACAACGTATCGGTTCACGCTCGATGCCGCGCAAGCATGGAACCACCCGACAAATCCAAAGAAACCTATCAGGTTACTTCGCGTTTTGAGCGGCGGGCAGGAGGTCTGGCTGTCGCGCGCGTTCCGCGAGCCAGAGGGCGATGCGTTGACCGTCTTCGCTTTGCCGCACGGCGGCGGGCAGACGATGAAACGCGAGGACGGCTTCACCTAGGCGCGCGGGGTCGGCGGTGGCGGCTTGCAGGATGCCTTTCAATCCGGCGCCGTTTTTGCTGGCGGAAACGGTGACGAAGGTTTCGCGCACGGCTTTCGCAGGCGGTTGATCGAGCAAATTTATTTCCAGTTGATACACCCCGTCGGCAGGCAGCGCGGGCGAGGTCAGGGGCGAATCGCCGGTCTGGGTCCATATCACGGTGCCATCGCGCTCAAGTTGCACGCGGGCTTTGCCGCCGCGCCATGCGATTTCCACGGGTCCGGCGGTGGCGGCGATCAGAGGGCTTTGTAATTGCACCGAATCCCCGGAGCGAAACACCGCGGGTTGGGCCGCCGCCAACAGTTGCGGCAGGGGTGCAGTCAGCGCTGTGCGCAAGCTCGTCGGCCCGTTTTCGCGCCATTCGGCCAACGATTCGTGCGGGGCCCCGCGCCAAACGAATACACCCACCGCCACGGCGGCTGCAGCGGCAAGGACAGCCCACGGTTGCCAACGATGCAGCCATGGTGTGCGGACGACCGCTGTCGCCTGCGGTTCGGCTTGCGCCAGAGCTGCACCGCTTTGCGCATAAAGGGCGCACAGCGATTGCCAGTCGTCGCGCCATTCCGGGTGTGACTCGAGCGCCTGACGCAACGCCGCCACCGCCGGCTCGTCCCCGGGGGATTCGAGCGCCCGCAGGGCCAGATCTTGGAATTCGTCGCGCGTCATGAGTCGTCAGATAAGGAATGGTTAACCAGCGGTGCCGTGTTTCACAACTTCCGCAATTCCTGCATCGCGCGCAGCAGGTGGCTCCGCACGGTGGCGGGGTTGAGACCGTGGCGTTCGCCGATCTCGGCGGAGTTTCGGCCTTCGAGAAAATGTTCGCGCACAATCTGCCGACGCAGCGGCGGCAATGTGTTTAAGAGCGCGGCGAGATCGTGTTCGATTCCCGGTGCCACCGCCGGCGCAGGCACAGCGCATTCATCCAACAGGTGCAACGGCGTGGGTTGTCCGGCACCGCGTTTGAGGGCGTTTTGTTTCCGCCAAAATGCGATGGCCGCGCGGCGGGCGATGACGGCGACGAGCGCGCCGCTTTCATCAATATTGGCCGGGCGGGCGGGCAGCTGAGCGTATTGCGAGATGGCGGTGGCGGCGATATCCTCGATGTCGGCCGGATTGGACAGCAACCGGCGCGCCGCGCGGCAGGCCACGGGCCACAAATGGCCAAAGGTCTCGCGCCACGATTTTTCCGCGGAGGTTTTTTCCGGCTGGCTCACGGATTGGTTACGACGGTGTAGGCGCCGAACCGCCGCAGGATTTCGTCGGTGGGCACGCCTTGCGCGCGTTCTTGGGCGATGGTGGCACGTCGGGCCGTGGCGAGGGCGTTGGGCGCCGGCAATCCGCGGGCGATGCCTTGATAGCAAGTTTCGATCAGGCGCTGACCATGCCGATCCTCGACCGGCCAAAGCGTGAAGATCAGCGTGTCTGTTCCCGCGCGAATGAAAGCACGGGTGAGTCCTTGAATGCCCTCGCCGGGAATGCTTTCGCCGGCACCGGTATCGCAGGCGCTGAGAAACACCAATTGGGTGCCGTGCAAATCGAGACTCGCGATGCGATAGGCATCGACGAAGCCGTCATCGCCGGCGAGCACGAGTCCGGTGGCGCGCAGCCGCGCGGCTGGATCAAGCTTGGTCGTGGCGGGCACGATCGCATGAGCCGCGATATGCAGATATGACATGGCGCCTGCATCGCCCAAGGCTTGGGCAGAGGCCGCATCGCCGGTCAGTAATCGGGCGTCAGTCAACAGCGCCTGCACCGCCCGGCCCTCGGAGGCCGCACCCGGCAGGGCGGGCAAATCCTTTTGCTCCGATGGCGGCGTGGGCGCGGCCAGCACCAGCGCGGGCTTGGCGTGCGGCGATGGCGGATTTTGCTCTGCCAACAAATCGCGTGCGGAACCGATGCGGATCAAGTCATGCGTTTCACCGGCGAAGTGGCCTTTCGCATCGGGCAACAGATCAAACGCCACGCGATGTAGCGCGTCGTCGGGTGAGATGTAAATCGTGCCGGTGGTCGCGGGGAGCACGGCCAACACGGGAGCGAGCACGAGCTGGTGTAATTCTTCCGCCCACGTCAGCGATCCGCCGCGCCGCGCCAGCAATTGGAACTTGGCCACGGCGGCGTCCACGGTGGCGGCATCGCCGAGCCGGACGGTTTGCCAGCCATCACGTGTGCCGATGAGGGCGAGGTAACATTCCTTGGGCGTGCGCGGCAGGCCGGTCATGTCGCGATGGCGCACATATTCGACGACCGCGGCATTATCCGGCAGCGCCGCGAGCACCGTCGCCGGATCGGTCTGCAAGGCGCGCCGGTGTCCGGCGGCGGAAATCGTCCGGCGGGCAAGTTCGCGCTCCAACCGTTCGACTTCGTTGCCGAGCAGCGGATCAACCGGGTCTTTGTCTGCCGAAGCGAGTGCGGTGTGATAGTCGTCCAATAGTCCGGCCACGACGGCATCGGAGGAGGCGCGGGCGAGTTGCTGATCTTCGAGCAGCGAGTCGAGCACGAGGCCCTTGAATCGCAGCACGGCCTGTGCGAGCAGCGCGTCGTCGCCCAGGGTGGCGGGCAGATCGAGCGGGCGTTCGCGGGCGTGAAATGCCAGCCGGTCGCGTTCGCTGGTAAAGGTGAGGCGCGTGCGAAAACGCGTTTGCATGTGTTCGATCCATTGGCTCGTGGTGGCGCGTGCCGCGGCGGTGTCACCCGTGACTTGTTGTGCCAGGGCGAGCGCGGCGCGCAGGCGTTCGCGCGTGGCGTCTTCCTGATGCAGGACAACGCCAGCCGGTGGATGATCGAGATAATCGACGGCGCGCGTCAGCGAGGCCACTGCGGCGTCTGCTTGACCGCGGCGCAGGGCCATTTCACCGAGGCGTCCCAGATAATCGGCAGGCGTAAATTTTCCCGGGCGTTCAAAACCCTCCACCAAGGCGAGATCTTCCTGCAGCAGCGTGGCCGCCTCGTCATCGCGTCCGAGATCGCCGTAAACGTAGGCGAGGTTGAATCGCGCCATCAACGTGTGGTCCGAAGTGCGGCCGAAACCGGCGGTGCGCACCGCGACGAGTTGCTCCATGATGTCGGCGCATTCCGCTTTGCGACCGGTCAGATTGAGAATGTAGGCGAGGTTGTTGAGTTGCGCCGTTTGTTCGAGAGGCGTGAGCGCACCCGACTTTTTGTGCCGGGCAAGCAGGTCGCGAATTTGGGTTTCCGCTTCTTCAAACCGGCCGAGGCGCATGAGAAAAACCGCCCGCTGGCCATAGGCTTGAAACGCCTCGGCGGAGTCGGGATCGGTGGCGCGAAAACGCGCGACGATGTCCGCCGCCTCGGCATCAGCCTCAGCCGGCCGGCCGGCCGCACTATGATAAACGGCGCGCGCCAGCCGTGCCGTCAGGGTCTTTTGATGATCGGCCCCGAACACCGTGGTCGTGAGCGCGATGGCCTCGTCGAACGTCTGACCCGCCTCGGCCGTCTGACCGAGCGCGGCTTGCGTTTGGGCGAGGAGCACGAGGCCGCGTGCGGCGGTGGCTTCGTCGGGCGGATTGGCGGCCACGGCGCGGGCAATCACCGGCGACAAGAGCTCGGCGGATCGTTCAGCATCACCGGCGCGGCGGAGTTGATTGATAAGCAAACCGGCGAGTTCGATCCGGCGCTCGTCGCCGCTGGCATCATCGGGAGACACG
>JADLBI010000160.1 GCA_020847775.1 Opitutaceae bacterium | reverse complement strand
CACTGCCCAAGCTCGACCACGTCGGCGTGCCCAACGTGTTCACCGGCTTCAGCGCGATGGAAAACTGGGGCTGCATCACCTACATCGATACCGCCTTGCTGATGGACCCCGCCACCAGCTCGCAATCCAATCGCCATGGCGTGTTTTCCATCATCGCCCACGAAGTCGCCCACCAGTGGTTCGGCAACATCGTGACGATGGCGTGGTGGGACAACCTCTGGCTCAACGAGGGATTCGCGTCGTGGTTCGCCACCAAGACGACCGACGCACTCAACCCCGACTGGCAGGTCTGGCTGCGCAGCAATGGCAGCAAAGAGTTCGCCATGAGCCTCGACGCCCGCGCCAGCACGCACCCCGTCCAGCAACCCATCCAAAACGAGGCCGAGGCGCTCAACGGCTTCGACGCCATCTCCTACTCCAAAGGCCAGGCGATCATCCGCATGTTGGAAAACTACCTCGGCGAAGCGCCGTTCCGCGACGGCATTCGCCTCTACCTCAAGCGCCACGCCTACAGCAACACGACCACCGCCGATCTGTGGGCCGCGCTCGCCGAGGCCTCCGGCAAACCCGTCGCGGCCATCGCCGCCGATTGGACCGAGCGGCCCGGCTTCCCCATCGTGCACGCCTCGCTCATCACCCAAGAGGGCGCGCCCGCCCTGCGTCTGCGGCAGGCGCGCTTCACCATGCGCGAACCCGACGAATCCGCCGCGCCGTGGAGCATTCCCGTCACCTACGCCGCGCCAGACCACATGGACAAGCCCACGGTGGTGCTGTTTAATTCCCGCGAAATCACCCTCCCGCTGCCCGCGGGCACGACTTCGGTCAAACTCAACATCGGCGACACCGGTTTCTACCGCGTGCAATACGACGACGCGCTCGCCAACGGCCTGCTCGGCAGCATCGCCACCCTGCCGGTCGCCGACCAGCTCAACCTGCTCTCGGACACCTGGGCCCTCGTGCGCGCCGGCCGCCTGCCCGCCCCGCGCTATCTCGAGCTAGCGGCCCAGCTCGTGGCGAGCCGGCATCAGGCGCTCCTCGAACAAATCATCGGCACCATCGTCAGCATCGACGGCCTGCAAACCGGCGAGCCCGGCCGCCGCGCCTGGCAGACTTGGGCCAGCCGCACGCTCCATCCCTTGCTCGCACGCTACGGTTGGGAGGCCAAACCCGGGGAATCGCCGCTCGACGGCTCGCTGCGCGCCGACGTGATTTCCACCTTGGGCGGTTTCGGCGACCCCGGGGTCATCGCCACGGCGCGGGCCAAGTTCGACGCTTACCTGACCGATCCCGCCTCGCTCAATGGCAACCTCGTGAGCCCGGTGCTGACCATCACCGGCCGTTACGCCGACCGCGCGACCTACGATCAACTGCACACCCTCGCGCGCCAGGCGCTTACCACCCAAGCCAAACGCCGCGCCTATGGCGGGATGCAAGCCGCCCTCGATCCCGAACTCACCAAAGCCACCTTGGCGCTCTCCCTCGGCGACGAAATGCCCGCGTCCGAGACCAACCTCAACGCCATGCGGCTTGCGTCCGCCAGCGAGAATCCCGAACTCGTGCTCGATTACGTCCTCACCCATTTCGACGCCCTGCGCGCCCGCCTGAGCAGCTATGAAACCTCCGACGTCCTGCCCGGCATCATGCGCGCCTTTTCGACCGACGCCCGCGCCGACCAGCTCATGAAACTCACCGCCAAACACATGCCACCGGAAGATCTGCCCGTCGCCGCCCGCGCCGCCGAAGGCATGCGCGACCGCGCCCGCCTAAAACGCGAAGCCCTCCCCGCCATCGACGCTTGGGTCCGCGCGCAGCTTGGGCAGATGCCGGAGTGATCCCGAGCGCAAGCACCCCAGATTCCTGCCACGGCCTGACAGGAAACCCGTCGGGAGTTTAGAATGCTTTCGATCGCGGACCTCGTGCCGACAGAATTTTGTAACTCTTGCCGGGCTGCCGGGTATTGATGGCCTCCATCATTATGAACCACCATTCGTTCTCCACAATTGCCGCTTATCTGGGCTTGGCGGCCAGTCTGGCCGGTCCGCTCCACGCGGATCCCTCCGCGAAAATCGAGCACGGCCGTTATCTCGTTGAGCAGGTCGCCATGTGCGCCGACTGCCATTCGCCCCGGGGCGAAAAAGGCGCGTTCATCGTCGGCAAGGAATACACCGGCGCGCCGCTGGGCTTCGCGCCGACCGTGCCGATGCCGGCTTGGGCTGACACCGCGCCGTTTATCGCCGGTTTGCCCAACTACACGACCGAGCAGGCGGTCAAATTTTTCGTGACTGGCGAACGTCCGACCGGCGTGCCCGTGCGCCCGCCCATGCCGGAATATCGCATGTGCAAGGAAGACACCGAGGCCGTCGTCGCTTATCTGCAAACGGTCAAACTGAAGTTCTGAGTCACGCCCCGATGGGGTGCCACGTGGTCTTGAACTCGACGAAGTCGCGGATGGCGTAGAGATCCTGCGCCGAGTCGGCGAACCAGTTGGTTTTCGCCTCCGCGAAGTGCACGCGCTTCACGCTCTCCGCCGCGCCGAGGCGCAGCGTTTTGCGTTCGTCGGCGCTCGCCACCGCGGCGCTGAGACCGCGCAGGTGCGTGTGCGTCGCGAAGGTCGGCACGAGTTCCTTGCGGAAGCCGGTGAGCAGGTTGACCACGCCGCCCGGCAGGTCGCTGGTCGCGAGCATCTCGCCGAGCAGGATCGCCGGATACGGATTCGTTTCCGAAACCTCGGCCACCACGGTGTTGCCGCTGGTGATGATCGGCGCGATGAGCGAAATCAACCCGAGCAGGGCCGGCGCGTCCGGCGCGATCACGCCGAGGACACCCATCGGCTCGGTGACGGTGAAAGTGAAATGCGGCGACGCCACCGGGTTCACGTTGCCCAGCACCTGTTCGTATTTGTCCGCCCAGCCGGCATAATAGATGACCCTATCGGAACACGCATCCACCTCCTTCGTCGCGGCGGCTTTCGTCGCGCCGAACCGCACGAGTGTCTCTATCAGTTCCCCGCGCCGCGCTTCGAGCATCTCGCCGAGCCGATAAAGAATCTGGCCGCGATTATAAGCGGTGCGCTTGGCCCAGCCGGGACCGGCCTTGGCGGCGGCCTCGACCGCGTTGCGCAAATCCTTGCGCGTGCACTGCGGCATGTTGGCGAAGAAATTTCCCTGCGCGTCGCGCAGGGGGAACGTGCGCCCGCTCTCGGAGCGAATAAACGCGCCGCCGACGTAGGGCTTGGGAGTCTTGGTGATGGGTAAACGAGTCATGTTAAAATGTGGAAATCACGAACTCACGAATAGAACCCAATCCATTTCCCTGTTTTCCTGAGTTCCATATTTAATCGGTCTTAAATCAATTTGGCGTAATCGAGCAGGCCTTGGCGGCCGCCTTCGCGGCCGAAGCCGCTTTCCTTGTAGCCGCCGAAGGGCGACGTGGGGTCGAATTTGTTATACGTGTTGGCCCAGACGACGCCGGCCTTCAGCTCTGTGCTCATTTTCAAAATGCGCGAACCCTTGTCGGTCCACACGCCGGCACTGAGCCCATACGCCGTGTTGTTCGCCTTCTCCACGGCTTCATCGAGCGTGCGAAAGGTCATCACGCTGAGGACCGGGCCGAAGATTTCTTCGCGCGCGATGCGGTGGCTCATCGTGACGTTGGAGAAAATCGTCGGGCGGTAGTAATAACCCTTGCCCGGCAGCTTGCCCGCGGGTTGGAACAAGTCCGCGCCATCCTTCACCCCCGAGGCCACGAGTTCAGTGATCTTGTCGAGCTGCTCCCGCGAATTGATCGCGCCGATGTCGGTGTTCTTGTCGAGCGGGTCGCCAACGCGCAGCGTGCGCACGCGGGCCTTGAGTTTGGCCAGCACCGCCGCCGCCACGGGCTCATGCACCAGCAAACGCGAACCGGCGCAACAGACGTGGCCTTGATTGAAGAAGATGCCGTTGACGATGCCCTCAACGGCCTGATCGAGCGGCGCGTCGTCGAACACGATATTCGCCGCCTTGCCGCCGAGCTCCATGGTCATCTTCTTGTCGGTGCCCGCGAGCGAACGCATGATGATCTTGCCCACTTCGGTCGAGCCGGTGAACGCGACCTTCGCCGCCGTCGGATGCGTCATCACCGCCGCGCCGGTGTCGCCAAAACCGGACACGATATTAATCACGCCCGGCGGTAGCCCCGCGTCGGCGATGATCTCGCCAAACTTCAGCGCCGTGATGCTGGTCGTCTCGGCCGGCTTGATGACGACGCAATTGCCCATCGCCAGCGCCGGCGCGAGTTTCCACGCCATCATCAGCAGCGGGAAATTCCACGGGATGACCTGGCCGACGACGCCGAGCGGCGCGACCTTCCGGCCCGGTGCCACGTAGTCGAATTTGTCGGCCCAACCGGCGTGATAAAAGAAATGCGCGGCGGCCATCGGCACGTCGAAATCGCGCGATTCCTTGATCGGCTTGCCGCCGTCCATCGTCTCGGCGACGGCGAATTCGCGCGCGCGGTCCTGCAGCAGGCGCGCGAGGCGATAAATGTATTTGGCGCGCTCCTTTCCGGGCATTTTGCCCCAAGTCGAAAACGCCTTTTGCGCGGCAGCGTAAGCCGCATCGACATCCGCCGCGTTAGCGTGCGCGATCTCGGCGAGTTTCGTTTCGTTGGCCGGGTTGATCGACTCGAAGTATTTGCCGGACGACGGTGCGACGAATTTGCCGCCGATGAACAGGTCGTAACGCGATTTGAGCTTCGGGTCGGCCGTTTCCGGCGCGGGATCAAAAGTCCAGAGATCGCCAAAGATCAACTCGGCCGCTGGCCGGCCGGCGGACCGCGAAGCGGGGCGTTTTTTTTCAGTGAGGGCAGGCATGTTTTTAACCACAGATGGACACAGATTCACACAAAT
>JADLBI010000159.1 GCA_020847775.1 Opitutaceae bacterium | reverse complement strand
GTAAAGGTCCCCTCATTCGCTCATGAAGCATCCGATGATTTCCCTTATGTTACCCTTGGCTTTGGCGGTCTCCTCCCCGGCGCAGCCGTCGTTTGAAGCCCCGCCGCCTTCGGGTGAGGTGCTGGTGGACACGGGCCAGCGTCGCGCCGCTTATCTGCAGCGGGTCAACGAAGTATTGGAATGGCGGGCCGGCGACGGTCACACGCAATCCAACGATCCGGCGAATCTCGACATGGCCACGATCGCGACCAAGCTCGCGCTGGGCCGCGATGCCGCGGTTTGTTCGGCGCGCGTGATCGAGATCATGCAGGATCCGGGCACCGGTCCGTTCTGGATGTTCCCCAATGTCTGCGTGGCTTACCTCGGGCGCGATCTGCTTTCCGCCGAGGCGCAGGCCGCGATTCGCGACACGTGGCGCACCACGCGGCAATTGCGCGGCGACACGGAAAACCATTGGGCGATGTATTACACGTCGCTCTATCTCATGGCGGAACTCTATCCCGATGAGTCCGGCGACCAATGGTATACCGGCAAAAGCTCCGCCGAGAATCTCGCCGAGGCCAAGGATTACCTCATCCACTGGATGGATCTCACGACCACCGTCGGCCAGGGTGAATACAACCCGACGCACTACCTCGGCGAATACGCGATCCCAATGGCGATGCTCGCCAGTTGGGCGCAGGACCCTGAGATGCGCCAGCGCGGGCACATGATGCTCGATTGGCTGTTCGCCGAGCTCGCCAACAACACGCTCAAGGGCGTTTTACGCGGACCGAATTCCCGCACGGACGAAGGTTCCGTGATCGAACGTTGGGATGCGCTCGCGTCGTATTTCAGTTGGATTCTGTTCAACAACACGCCGCCGACTCCGGGCTACGGCGGCTGGGGCATCTACTTTGCCACCGTCGCGTCCAACTACGACGTGCCCGAGGTCATCTACCGCCTCGCGACCGACCGTCAGGAAGACGTATTGCAACGCGACCGCGCCCGCACGCGCCGCTTCTGGCGTTACAGCGATGTGCTTTCGCCGCCGGTTTATAAGATCAATTACCTCCGCCGCGATTACGCGGTCGGTTCCACACAGGGCATTCTCAACGACGCCATTCAGGGCCACGCTTGGGACGTGACCTGGGCCGAGGACGATCCGCGCGGCAAGCACAACACGCTATTCTCGCTGCATCCGCATTCCTCCTCGCGCGCGATGCAATCGCAGTTCGCCACGTATCCCGAGCCGATGATCAAAGGCGTGACCTTTGAGGCGAAGCCGTCCTACGACTCGCCCGACAAGGTCGTCGGCACGTCGTCGTTCGAGCGCGTTTTCCAAGATCTCGATACCGTCATCGCGCTCTACGACATCCCGGAGGGCACGCGTTTCCCGCACATCAACGGCTTCTTCTCGAAAGACCTCAAGGATCTCGACGAAGACCAATCCGGTTGGATCTTCGCCCGCGGTGGTCGCGCCTATCTCGCCTATCGTCCGCTCGCCCCTTACCACTGGATCAAATACCTGCATCGCGACGGCGGCTGGGCCAAGGAAACCGAAGACCTCGGCGGCCGGATTCTCACGAGCCCGCACTTGAAGAACGGCACTATCGTGCAAGCCGCAAGTCAGGACGAGTTCGAGAGCTTCGATGCGTTCAAGACCGCGATCCGCGCCCTCCCGCTGACATTCAAACTCGAACCGACCCCCTCGGTCGAAATGACCACGCTGCGCGGCAAGCAGATCACCTTCACCTATGATCAGGCGCCGGTCGTCGATGGCGTGAAGGTGGATTATTCGAAGTGGAAGCTCTTCGAAGGCCCGCACCTCAATGCCGAGGTCGATGGTCGCAAACTCACCATTACGCACGGCCGCCTGCAACGCGTGCTCGATTTTAACACGCTTACGATTGCCGATTCGGTGATCACGCGTTGAGTCGTAGCTTCGCGAAGCGCGGTTTCGGCCGCGCGCCGTTTCCCGCTTCTTCTCCATGGCCACCCCCACCTGCAACTCTCTCCCCAAGGTCCGTTTCGAACACGGTTTCCTTGCCGACCGGGCGCGTCTCGTGCGCGACGTCGTCATCCCTTATCAATGGGAGGCGCTCAACGACCGCGTGCCGGGGGCCGAACGCAGCGGCACGGTGCACAATTTCCAAGTCGCCGCCGGGGAAAAGCCGGGCGATTTTTACGGACTCTGGTTTCAAGACTCCGATCTCGCGAAGTGGATCGAGGCCGCGTGCTTCAGCCTCGCCACGCATCCGGACGCGAAACTCGAGGCCGATCTCGACGGCATCATCGCCACCATCGCCAAGGCGCAGCAGCCCGACGGTTATCTCGACACGTTCGTGCAGCTCACCGCGCCAGACAAACGCTGGACGAATCTCTTCGAATGGCACGAACTCTACATCGCGGGCCACTTCATCGAGGCCGGCGTTGCGCACTTTGAGGCGACCGGCAAGCGCACCTTGCTCGATGTGGTTTGCAAACTCGCCGACATGATTTGCCGTGTCTTCGGTCTCGGCGAAGGCCAGATCAAGGGCTACCCCGGGCATCAGGAAGTGGAGCTGGCGCTCGTCAAACTCGCGCGCGTCACCGGCGAGAAACGTTACGTGCGGCAGGCCGCCTACTTCATCAACCAGCGCGGCACGGAGCCGCTTTATTTTGAGGAAGAAAGCAAACGGCTCGGCGTGAACAAGAAGCTGCCGGTCTATTTCTATCGCAACCGCTGGTCCTATTTGCAGGCCGGCAAACCGGTTCGTGCCGAGGCCGATCCGATCGGCCACGCCGTGCGCACGATGTATCAACACTGCGCGATGGCCGACCTCGCGCGCGACACCGGCGACGAGTCGCTGCGCGCGGCGTGTAACACCACGTGGCGCAATCTCTGCGATTATCACTACTACGTCACCGGCGCGGTCGGCGCGGAGTGGATGGGTGAGCAATTCTCCGAGCGTTACGATCTGCCGAATGATCGCGCCTACGCCGAGAGCTGCGCGGGCATCGGCCTCGTGTTCTTTGCGCGTCGCATGCTCGACCTCGAATTGCGCGGCGAGTTTGGCGATGTGATGGAGCGAACCTTGCTCAACAACGTTCTCGCCGGCATGGCGCTCGACGGCAAAACCTTCTTCTACGTCAACCCGCTGGAAGTGCGCCCCGCCGAGGCGAAGCGCCGTTACGATCAGCACTACGTGAAAACGCAGCGCGTGCCGTGGTTTGGTTGCGCGTGCTGCCCGCCGAATATCGCGCGCACTTTCGCCTCGCTCGCTTATTACACGCACTCGGTGCAGGCCGACGGTATCGCGCTGCACCTTTACACCGACTGTGCACTCGAAGCCGAGGTCGCGGGCCAGAAAATCAAACTCGCGGTCGCCACCGATTATCCGTGGGACGGCAAGGTGAAGATCACGGTTGGCGCCGCCGGGTCATGCATGTTGCGCCTGCGCCTGCCCGGTTGGTGCGCGAACCCGCAGGCTGCGGTCAACGGCGCGCCGGTCGATCTCGCCGCGCATAATCGCGACGGCTATCTGCACCTCGCGCGCGAGTGGCGCGCCGGTGATGTCGTCGAACTCGATTTCCCGATGACCGCGCAACGCGTCCGCGCGCATCCGCATGTCGTGCACGATCTCGGCGCCGTCGCGCTCCAACGCGGCCCGCTCGTGTTCTGCTTGGAAGAAATTGATAACGGCAACCACCTCAGCCTCGTGCGCCTGTCGAAAAATGCCGCGCTGAATGTCCGTTTTGAAAATGGCTTGCTCGGCGGTTGCGCCGTCATCGAAGCCGAGGCCGAGCGCCTGCAACCCGCCAACCCCCAACTCTATTCCTCCGCCGAGCCGAAGGCGGTCCCCGCCAAGCTCAAAGCCGTGCCCTACTGCCTGTGGAACAACCGCGGCGAAGGCGAAATGCGGGTCTGGATTCGCGAATCATGAAAAAACTGCTCCTAATCCTAACCTTGATCGCGCCCTTGGGCGCGCAACCCGCGCAGAACGTGCAGGACGCCATCGTGGCGGAGGTGCTCGCCGATCATTCGGCTTACGAGTTTCTCGGTCATCTGTGCGATGATCACGGCCCGCGGTTGACGGGATCGGCGGCCAACAACGCCGCGATGCTCGACACGTTGCATCAGCTGCACGCGATGGGCGTCGAGGCGCATCTGCAACCGTTCAAGATGCCCGGCTGGGTGCGGTTGGAAGACGAGGCCGTGATGGTCGCGCCGATCAAGCGCAAACTCCGCGCGGTCACGCTCAGCTACGTGCAACCACACGCGCCGTTCGAGGCGGATGTGGTTTACCTCGGCGACGGTTCCGACGCCGCGATCAAGGGCCTTGATACGCAAGGCAAGATCGGCCTGCTCGCGCCCAACGCCGCGCAAATTCGCGGCGGTTACAACGAGATCGCGCAGGAACTCGGTCTGAAGGGCATTGTTCGCACCTGCCGCGTCAATGGCGGGCAATTGCTCTGCCGCACCGGTTCGTTCCAAGGCGAACCGATCAACGTGCCGGTTTACTGCGTGACGCAGGAGGAGGGGAAGTGGATGGAACGCTCGCTCGCGCGCGACAAACCGGTGCGCGTCCGGCTGCATACGCGTTCCTATTGCAAGGAGATCGACACGGCCAACATCGTGGCGACGTTTCCCGGCAAAACGAAGGACACCGTCATCATCGGCGGACATTTCGACTCGTGGGATCTCGGCCAGGGCGCGATCGACAACGGCATCGGCGTCGCCCAGCTCTTCGGCGTGGCCAAGGCGTTGCAAGCGCACGCCAAGGAAAATCTCCGCACCGTCGAGCTCGTCTGGTTTAACGGCGAGGAGCAGGGCCTCTGGGGTTCGCGCCATCACGCGCCCACGCTGGGCGACCGCCCGATCGCCGCGATGGTCAATCTCGACATGGTCGGTTTCCCGAAGTCACTCAACGCGCTCGGCGTGGACGCTCTCGTGCCCGTGCTCAAGGCCTTCGATGCGACACTCGGCGACCGCAGACACGCGGACGGCGTGGCCAACGCCAACTGGTTCGGTAGCGACCACACACCCTATCAGCTTGCCGGGATCCCTGCGATCACGTTTGGCGCGTTCATTGATCCGGACGCGGTGCGCTATTACCACGATTTTGGCGACACGTTCGACAAGATCGACCCGAAGATGATCGCCGAGTCCACCGCGACCATCGCCGCGCTGACGTATTATCTCGCCAACGCCGAAGGGCTTGGCACCGCGCGGCTCGATCGCGCCGCGGTGCTCGCCCTGTTTAGCGACAAGCAATTGGTGGAGCGCATGGTGAGCAGCGGTTTGCTGCCGAAACCTGAATCTGGGGCCGTCTCCGAGACGGCCAAATGATCGTCTGGCAGCCAGCGCGAAGTTGCCCATGAATGGCGAGCTGAGCTTTCACCGGGGACCTGCAACATGACTCCATTGGCCGATATTCAGATTCGTGACCCATTCATTCTGCCCGATCCGGCGGCGGGGATTTACCGGCTCTACGGCACTTCGGGTTTCGGCGGACTACGCGATGCGCCGCACGGTTTTGTCGTGCGCAAGAGCCGCGACTTGAAAACGTGGAGTGAGCCCCAGTCGGTGCTCTCACGCGTCATCGGCCCGCCGGGAGCGGATTACTTTTGGGCTCCGGAGGTGCATTTTTTCCGCGGACGCTGGTATCTGTTCGCCAGTTTCGGCCACGGTGTTTCCGTGCTCAAACCCCGCGCGCGCTATAGCAGCATCCACGTGGCTGACTCTCCCGACGGTCCTTTTGTGCCGCACTCGGATGGGCCGATCACGCCGCTCGGTTGGCTCGCGATTGACGCGACCTTGCATGTGGATGCGGCGGATCAACCTTGGCTGGTATTTTGTCGTGAGTGGGTGCAGACGCATAATGGCGAGATGCACGCCATCCGCCTCAGCCCCGACCTCAAGCGCACCGTGGGGGAATCCCAGCTGCTATTCCGCGCCAGCGAGGCCGCTTGGAGCCTGGCGCAGTCCAGCGAATATGGCGAGGGTTACCGCGTGACCGATGGCCCCTTCCTGCACCGCAATGCGGATGGCGCCTTGCTCATGCTCTGGTCGAGTTTTGGGCGTGGCGGTTACTTGACCGGCGTGGCTCGTAGCACCAGCGGCGGCATGCTCGGCCCCTGGGTGCAGGCGCCCGCGCCGCTACCGTTGACCGACAGTGGCCACAGCATGATTTTTCACACCTTCGACCAGCAGCTCGTGTTGCTTCTACATGCGCCGAACGTGCCCGGCAACGAACGCGCCCGCTTGTGCAAACTGCGCGAGATCCCCGCCGGCCTCGAACCCACCCGCTGAGGCGTCTGGTTGGTTTAGGCCGCAAGGACTAGGCGGCGGGGGTTGCGTGATTCGGGAAATGCGAAAGAGTGAGGCCATGAAGCTGCGAATCTTTTTATCCGGACTGTTGGTGATGGTGGCGGCCGTGTGGTCGGCGCAAGCGGGCGAAGGGCTGGTGGCGGATCCCGCCGCGCGGTTCGGCCAACTGGAGAACGGCGTGCGCTATGTCGTCTATCCGAACCGCGAGCCGCAGGGCCGGGCCTCGCTACGGTTGCTGGTGCAGGCCGGCGCGTTCCAAGAGCGCGAGGACCAGCGCGGCGTGGCGCATTTTCTGGAGCACATGGCGTTCAACGGCAGCGAACACTACGCACCGGGCACGCTAGTCGAGTTTTTCCAGCGCATGGGCATGAGTTTCGGCGGCGATACGAACGCGTTCACCAGCTTCGAGCGCACGCAATACATGATCGAGCTGCCGAAGACTGACGACGCGACCTTGACCGAGGGCTTGCACGTGCTTGGCGACTACGCAGGCGGATTGCTGCTATTGCCGGAGGAGATCGACCGCGAGCGCGGCATCATTCTCAGTGAGAAAATCGCGCGCGACAACGTGGGCTTCCGCACCTTCGTGGCGCGCTTGGAGTTCATGCTGGGCGACACACTGCTGCCGCATCGGTTGCCAATCGGGTTGGAAACAGTGATCAAGGACGCGCCGCGGGAGCGCTTCGTCGAGTTTTGGAACGAATGGTATCGTCCGGACAACATCGTGATCATCGCGGTGGGCGACTTCGCGCCCGAACGGGCCGAAGCGCTAATCCGCGAACGCTTCGCGGGTCTGCAACCGCGCGCACCGCGGCCGGCCGACCCCGACTTGGGCAAGCTGCCGGAGTTTGACGGCCTGCGGACGTGGTTCCACGCCGAGCCCGAGGCGCCGGTGACATCGATCAGCATCACAGAAATCACGCCGGCGCCCAACGAGCCGGATAGCGCGCAGAAGCGCGTCGAGTCACTGCCGCGCTCGCTAGCGTTAAGCATGTTAAACCGGCGTTTCAGCGAACTGGCGAAGAAGGACGGCGCGCCGTTCACGCAGGCCAGTGTGGGGGTTTACGACCAATACCGGCTCTACCGGCAAGCGGAGGTCTCGGTGGCGTGCAAGGCCGGCCAATGGACGGAGGCGCTGGCGGTGGGTGAGCAGGAGCTGCGCCGCGCGCTCGAGCATGGATTTCACGCGGCGGAACTACGCGAAGTCGTCGCGGGTTTTGTCAACGGCTTGGAGCAGGCGGTGAAGCGCGCGCCGACGCGGCGTTCGAGCGGCCTGGCCAACGAGATCGCGGGCGGCATCGTGGAGCAGGTGGTGTTCACGCATCCTGAGGCGGATCGCGATCTGCTGGTGCCGGCGCTGCAAAAAATCACCCCCGAGCAATGCCTCGCCGCTCTGCGCGCGGCCTTTGCCGCTCCGGGGCGTTTTGTCATGGTGACTGGCAATGTGGAAATTTCAGGGGATGCCGGAGCGGCGATCGCC
>JADLBI010000158.1 GCA_020847775.1 Opitutaceae bacterium | reverse complement strand
AGTGGCCCACGCCGGACCGCCGCGCGACGGAGCGCACGGCCCACCTCTGCTAAGCATCGTCACCTAGCGAGGATGAGATCACATTCTGTTGCACCCGGGCCGGCCAATAATCCTTTACGCGGGCGGGCGCGGCGGGGAGGATGCGCGCTAATTTTCCAACGCATATCATGAATATCGCACAACCTGCCATGCGCCGCCGCGTCGTCATCTCCGGACTGGGAGCCGTCACGCCCGTGGGCAACACTGCCGGCGACACCTGGGCCGCGCTGGCGGCCGGGCGCAGCGGCATCACCCGCATCACGCGATTCGACGCGACGGGCTGCGCGGCGCAAATCGCCGGCGAGGTGAAAAACTTCGATCCGACGCGCCTGCTGGCCCAACCGCTGCACCCGCGCGGCGCAAACGAGGCCGGGTTAACCCAGGCGCTTTCGCCCAAAGATGTGAAAAAGTTCGGCCGGTTCACCCATCTCGGCACGGCGGCGGCGATCGAAGCGTATGCGGATTCCGGGCTTGATGCCCACCGCGCGCAAATACCGGCCGACCGCATGGGCGTGAATCTCGGCGTCGGCCTCGGCGGCCTGCCCGAGATGGAGGCGATGCACGACACTTGGAAGGCGGGAGGCTACCGCAAGATTTCGCCATTCTTCATCATTCAGATCGCGCCCAATCTCCTCGCGGGCCAAGTGAGCCTGCTGCTCGATTTTCGCGGGCCCAACATGAGTGTGGCCTCGGCCTGCGCGACCAGCGGCCACGCCATCGGCGAGGCGGCGGCGGCGATCGCGCGCGGTGATGTCGAGGTGATGCTGGCGGGTGGGGCGGAATCCACCGTCACGCCGCTGGCGATCGGCGCGTTCGCCCAGATGCGCGCGCTTTCCACGCGCAACGACGCGCCGGAGGCGGCGTCGCGGCCTTACGACGCGGACCGCGATGGCTTCGTGCTGGGCGAGGGCTCGGTGGTTTTTGTGCTGGAGGAACTCGAACACGCTCGGCGGCGCGGCGCGCGTATTTACGCCGAGGTGCGGGGCTACGGTGCGACGGCGGACGCGTATCATCTCTCCTCGCTTGCGCCGGGTGCCGAGGGCTCGGCGCGCGCGATGACGGCCGCGCTCCAACGCGGCGGGGTGGACCCGGCGGAGGTGGATTACGTTTCGGCACACGCCACTTCGACACCCGGCGGCGACGGCGAGGAGGCTGCCGCGATCGCGACGGTCTTCGCGGGCAACAAGGAGAAGCTGCTCGTTAGCGGCGTGAAATCCATGACCGGGCACCTGCTCGGCGGCGCGGGCGCGCTAGGCGCGCTGGCGGCGGTCAAGGCGATTCACGAAGGGCTCGTGCCGCCGACGATTAATTTGACCAACCTCGATCCGGTGTGCGCAGCCACGGGGCTCAACTTCACGCCGAATACCGCGGTCAAAACAGAAGTGCGCGCGGCGCTGGCCAACAGCTTCGGATTTGGCGGCACAAACGCGTCGCTCGTGTTCGCGAAGATTTGAATCCACCTCGGTCGCCGATTGGCTCAATGCGCTTGAAATCGCTCTGGCAAAAACTCACCCGTGAGGTCCCTGGTTCGTTCATGGCGGCGTTGCTGCTGGGCGCGGCGTTTTGCGGATTTGTGGTGTGGGACCAATCGCACTGGTGGGAACAGAAGGAGGACTATAGCTTTGGCTGGCTCGTGCCGATGTTCGTGGGTTACGTGGTGTATGACCGCTGGGCGGCGATCAAGACCGCGGCGGCGGCGTGCATGGCGCCGGGGAGCCCGCGCGTGCGCGGCTGGCGGCGCGTCGTGGTGGGGCTCGGCATCACTGGTTTGCTGCTGTTCGGCGCGCTGCTGTTTCTGCTCGGCGCGTTTTACCGGGCGGGCGCGGGGTCGTCGTATCCCGGCACGCTCGCGATCACGATGGGCACGGCGGGTTTGCTGTTCGGCTTGTTGCTGACAAACGCGCCCGAAAGCCCGTCGCCGGCGGCGGGTGGATTTTTCGAAGACGCGCGGTTGAAACTCGTCGCGCTGTTCATCTTCCCGGTGATGATCTGGTTTGTGTCCGCGCCGATGGTGTCGGTGGTGGAAAATCAGATTAGCCTGTTTTTGCTGCACAAGGTGGTGACGGTGGTGTCGTTCGTGTTCGACATGCTGGGGATGCCGGTGGAGCAGCAGGGCAATGTGCTGGTGCTGCCGACCGGCCGGGTGGGTGTGGCCGAGGCGTGCTCCGGCATCCGCTCATTGACGGCATGCCTGTTCGCGGGGTCATTTCTATCCGCGGTGTTTCTTAACCGGTTTTGGAAAAAGGTGATGCTCGTCGCTTGCTCGATGCTCTTCGCGTTTTGCACCAATCTCATGCGCGGCCTTTTTCTCACGGCGTGGGCTTACAATTACGGTCCGGAGGCGATCGAGGGCACGGTGCATGATGCGGCGGGCTACGCGGTGCTGGGCCTGACGGTGGTCGGGCTGCTGTGCTTGCTGCCGCTCTTTAATTTGAAGTTGGCGCGCGAAGCCGATCTGGCCGAGGCCGGGAAAAAGTAAGCCGCGCCGCTGGGGTGCTCGCGGTTTGGGTTGCCCATCCGATGGTGTCTGTGGATGTTGCGGCCAACCTATGAGCGCCCCGTTTGTCCTTTCCGAAACCGGCAGCGGCCGGGCGACCGCCTATATCGAGTCGCCGAAGATCATCACGTTTCAGGGCAAGACTCATGTGGCGTGGCTCGACTCCCCGCCGGAGGGCTTTCGGATAAAAATCCGCACGCTCGATCAGGCGACGGGATGCTGGAGCGAGCCCGTGACGGTCGGCGAGGCGGTGGACAACCACGGCGGGCCCGCGCTCACAGTCGATGCCGCGGGATACCTGCACATCGTCTATTACTCGCACCACCATCCGTTTCGTTACCATCGCTCCGCGCGGCCCAACGATGCGTCGGCGTGGTTACCGATGGAGCAATTTGGCGCCGATCTGACGTATCCAACGCTCGTTTGCGCGCAGGACGGCACGCTGATTCTGACCGCGCGGCGCTCCCACGAAACGGAGCCGTGGGAGCTCGAACTCTGGCGCAAGCCGCCCGACGGCGCGTGGACGCGGCAGGGCGCGATCCTCAAAGCACAACGCCTCAACTACAGCCAATTCGCCGCGTCGATGAGCTGGGCGCCGGACCATCGCGGCCTCGTGCTCACGTTTCGCGTTTACGAGCAGCCCTCCTACGACGCGCCACCGGTTTCATACACGTGGATCGGCGTCATGCGCAGCCCGGACGAAGGCCGCACTTGGCAGAAACTTGACGACTCGCCGATCCGGCTGCCCGCGACCTATGGCGCGACCGATGTGATTTTTCGCACGCGATCCGCCGATGGCCGCCGGGCGGAGGCCGGTGCGACCGCGCTTGGACCGGAGGGACAGATCATCATCCCTTACACCGAGATGCTCGCACGTGACATGCAGGGTTATCTTGCCGTGCCGCGCGCGGACGGCGGCTGGGAACACCGGCACCTCAACGCCTTTCTGCCGCCCGCGCTGCGCGACCACGCGCTGCAACTCACGGGCGGCATGGCTTGGATGAGCGACGGTCGGCTGATTATCATCGGGCAATTGATCGACCTGTCCGACGGCGGTGATTACTGGGCACACCCGAGCACGCGCCTCGTGCGCTTCGAATCCGCCGACGGCGGAAAAACCTTCACCGCAAAACTCATTGGCGGCGGCGTGTCCGGCGAACCGCAATGGCTGCCGAACGTGGAACGCGCCACCGGCTTCAACGAAACTTCCGACCATCTCGGCGTGCTTTACACCGAAGGCGGCGCGGGCGGTGGTCTAGGGGACCTGCTTTCGAACCATGTCTACTGGCGCCTGCTCGATTGAGCGCACTGCGCGAAATCAGCGGTATTCCCAGGAAGCAAACGCTGAATGGCATGAGGCCAGCGCGGGGCTTGAAAACAAATACCAAGCGGCCTTGCGACTTGGACTTTAGGTGGGCGCGCAGAGGGACCTGCGCCTCCTCCTTGGAAGGGGCGCGGTGGCTACTTTTTGTAGAGCTTGGCGGGATCGACGACTTGGCGCGCGGCGAAGGCGAGTTTGAGGCTCGCGGGATCGTCGGGGTTGGCGCCGGGGGCGAGCTGGCGGTAGAAGCAGGATTTGTAGCCGTTGTGGCAGGCGACGCCGCCGACGTTTTCGACCTTGAGCAAAATCACGTCCTGGTCGCAGTCGGTGAGCACGGCTTTGACGAGCTGGGCGTTGCCGGACTCCTCGCCCTTGGTCCAAAGCTTGTTGCGCGAACGGCTCCAGTAGGTGGCCTTGCCGGTGCGCAGGGTGTGGGCGAAGGACTCGGCGTTCATGAACGCGAACATGAGCACCTCGTTGGTCACGTGATCGGTGGTGATGCAGGGGATGAGGCCGTCGTCGCCAAACTTCGGCTGGAGGCTGGCGCCGAGTTCGATCTCGGCCTTGGAGGTGCGGGCAGGGAATACGTATTGGCTCATGCGGAGGATTGTTCTGCGGCGAGGCGTTGCAGGTAGTCGAATGAATAAAGCCCGGTGCGGTGGCCGTCGCTGAATTCGAAACGCACGGCGTAGTTGCCGACGAGCTGCCAGCCGGTGACCGCGACTCCGGGATACTGGCGCTGGGTGGTGCCGCCGTGGGTGACGCCAAGGATGTCGCGCTCGCCCTGCCGCTCCGCGCTGGGCGAGGCCGCGCGCAAGGCCTCGCTGGCGAAGTAGCTTTCGGCGCCGTCGCTCCAGGCGATGGCCACCTCGGTGCCGATGAGTTGAATATTGACCGGTGTTTTCATGGGCGAGGGGTCATCAAGTAACATCCCCGACCGATGAACAGCAAAAACATGTTTTCAAGGTAGGGTGGGACCGCCGGGCCCGCCGCGCAAGAGATGATGGACACGTCATTCCGACGCGGCGCGCCCAGCGGTCGCGCCCTACCTTTCGATCGGTTGAACCGCATTAAAAAGTCAGGCGCGCGGTGACGGTGAGCTCGCGCGGCGCGTTGGCGCGGGCATGGCTGGCGAGGAGATCGCGGTTGAGCGCGTTGCGCAGTTGGGTGTCGAGCCGGAGCTGGCGTTTGCCGAGTTGCCATTGGTAGCCGGTGTTGAGGGTGACGAGGCCGTAACCCGGGTAGTCCAGAAAATCGCGCCGGGGGTCCGCGTAATTGGCGACGTAGCCGGAGACGTATTGCCAACCGAGGCCCCAGATGAGGCCGTTGCGGCCGCCCGGCGGCGCGCCGCGGATGGAGCTGTTAAGCGTGAAGGCGGGCAGGCGGGCGATGGGGCGGCCCACTTCGGCGGGCAGATCGGGCGACGCGGTGGTGATGGCGCGAACGTAGCTGCCCTTGATTTGGGCGGACACCGTGTCGGTGGTTTTCCATTTGAATTCGAACTTGGCGCCGGTGAAGCGTTCCTCGCCCGCGGCGACGAGTTGGGGTTGGTTTTGCGCGGCGTCGGCGACGGGGTCGTTGTAGAGGGGATTGCGCCGGGCGATGTGGTGATTGTAGAGCAGCACGCCCGAGACCGAATAGGCGAGGCGCTTGGCGAGGGTGCGGCCGCGCAAACCGGCTTCGTAACCCTCGGTGGTTTCGTTGCGCTGGATGCGACCGGTGCGGGCGTCCACCGGGGTGGAAGGGTCGAAGGCGGTGCTGTAGGAGCCAAAGAGCAGCAATTTGGAGGGGAGCCACTGGTAGTTGAGGCCGGTGTGATGGCTGAGTT
>JADLBI010000157.1 GCA_020847775.1 Opitutaceae bacterium | reverse complement strand
GTGATCGCGCATCCGAAACTGCTTGCGGCAGTGGGCGACCTGCTGGGCACGGAGGAAATCGTCGCTTCATCCGTTTACCGAGTCCGGCCGAAACTACCGAGCATCGGACGAGGCGTGGTGCCGTGGCATCAGGATAGCGGTTACTTCAGCCCGCATTGCGACACCCAGTTGATCATCACCTGCTGGATTCCGCTGGTGGATGCGACGGTGGAAAACGGCTGTATGCAAATCCTCCCGCGCACGCATCAAGGCAAGGTTGCCACCCACCATACCGGGGGCAATGCGGGCTTCCTTGTGATCAATGATGAAGATCTGCCGGACGATCCGCGGCACGCCATCACGGCGAAGTGTCCGCGCGGCGGGGTGGTATTCATGACCAACCGCACGCCGCATTGTTCGACGCCAAACTATTCCGACCACATCCGCTGGAGCATCGATCTGCGCTACCAGTCGGCGGAGGCACCCAACAATGTCGGGCTCTGGCCCGAAACGCTGGACGCTGAGGGCAACGCCAATCCCGATTTCTACGAGAAGGGCAACGTCGCCTGTTATCCACCCGAGGCCGATTTTCTCGTGCACAGTGTGAAGCATGCGGATGAGGTCACCGACTATGCCGAATACGTGCGGCGCCGCGAAACCTACGACCGCACGAATGCCAAGTTTTCGGCGTTCCGTCGCTGGCCGGCGAGCGTGGTGCAGTAATCCAGCCGCACCCGGGCGCTGACCTGATTGCAAGTCTCGGTGCCAGTATGCGGTTGCCGCGTAGGTGGGGTCGGCTTAAGCCAGTGGGGGTATGCCCGTATCGCTGCCCCTGCTTGAGCTTAATCCCGCGGAAATCATTTTCGCGCCTTTTCACGACGAGCGCATCGCCGTCCAACTGCCCTTTACGGTGGAGGCGGGTGTGCCGAGGTTCCGGCACGCTCATTATTGGGACAGCACCAAGTTGATCTGGGATCATGCCGCCGTCGGTGACACGGTGGGGGCGATTTCACTCGAGCTACCGGAGTTGCCCGCGCGGTTTGACGAATATATTTTCTGCCTCGTGCTGCCGACCGGAGTGAGCGTGCGTTTTGAGGCGCGACGCCCGGACGGTTGGCAATCGCTGGGCGACGCCGTCGAGGGTCGCGGCGCGAGGAGTGAGATCACGCGGGCGATCGGCGGATGGCGGGTGACGGCGCTGCGCGCCACGTTCCGGGTCGCGCAACCGGGGCCGGGCATGGTCGGGCTGCACTGGTGGGGCGCGGCCGACGCGGCACTGGCGCGGAGCTTAGCCGCGGCCCGGCCCCAGTATGATGCCAAGTGGGAGGGGTTGATTTTGCCCGTCGAGGAATGGGGCGAAGTAAAGTTCGCGCGCGGGCTACTATTTGATGCGGCCGACCTGCCGCGGTTGCGCGCTAAGGCGGTGAAACCGGTGTGGCGGGCGCATCTGGCCGAAATCGAAAAGCGCGCCAGGGAGTCTCTCGGCCTCGCGCCTGAGACCGATATTGACGACTATCTGCCGTGGTCGGATTACCGCTATTTGCGCGCTCGCGAACAGGGCCGGGCCACGTGGTTCGCCGAACCGGTGTTGTGCGCGCTAATTGGATTACTACGCGAGGATACCGGACTGATCCGTCATGCGTTGCGTTACCTGATGTGCTTTGCGCACACGCGGCATTGGTGCCAGTCGGCCGAGAGTCGCGCCCGTGGCTCCACTTGGGATCAACGCTGTTTTCTGGAGGAGATGGCCACGACGACCTGCGCGTTGCTTTACGACTGGCTGCACTTCGCGCTCACCGAGCGGGCGCGGGATCTGGTGCGCACGGCGATTTGGGACAAGGGCGTGAGTGTCATCCAGCGCGACATGGTGAAGTGGGAGTATGTTTATACGATGAACCAAGGGCCGTGGTTCTGCCGCGCGCGGATTTTTGGCGCGCTGGTGTTGGAGCCGTCCTGGCCGCGCGTGCGGCCGTATGTCGAGCAGGCGTTCAACGATCTACGGGAGGGGATGGACCACTATTTGCTGCCTGACGGCGGAGTGGACGAGGGCGTGGGCTATTTTAGTGTGACCTTGCAGGCGGTGCTGCCCGGGCTGTTGGCCTACGCGCGGGCGAGCGGGCACCCATTGAGCGAGGTGTTGCCGCCGCGATTGGCGTTGAGCGGCCGGTTTGTGGCGACCATGTCGGCCATGAGCTCCGGCGGCGTGTTGATGGACGGTGACAACAGCAACGACCGGTTCACCGGCGACACCATCGCGATCCTCGCGGGGCTTTTCCCCGACGATGTGTATCCGCGCATCGCGCAGGCCACACTGCTGCAACTGCGGGGCGCGACTTATTATCGGCAGTATATGATCGACGGCCCTTTTGCGTTTATCGCCGCGCCCGACGATTTGCCAGCACCGGAGTGCGTCGTGCCCACATTTGGCGTTTTGCCGCACACGGGGCAGCTTACCAGCCGTCGCGAGATGACCCCGGGCCGCGCGGTGCGGCTGCATCTTAGCGGTTGCAAGGCGCGGGCGAGCCACACGCATTTTGACAAAGGCGCGTTCACCCTCGAGCTCGACACCACGCCGGTGCTGATCGATCGCGGAGTGGTGCGCTACGACGATCCACGCACCCACACCATGAAGCGGAGTGAGTTGCACAATATCGCCGGCCCGGTGCGGCCCGATGGCGGTTGCGCACAACAATCATCGCCGGAAGTGGCTGTAATTCCGGAAGGCCAAGGTGACGCGCGCCGGCTGCGCGCACGGGTTAATCTTGCGCACGTCTGGCGCGAGGTGGCGACGGTCGCCGAACGGGAGATCGTGGCGGACGACCCTGGGAGGTTCACGGTTATCGACCGCTTTTCGCTGAAGGCGGCCGGCCCGGTCGTGTTTCATCTGCACTCGCGCGTGCCGTGGGTAATCGACGAGACCAACCAGCGCGCGATGTTGGAGATCCCCGGCTGGCGGCTGACGCTGGAGGTGCCGTGGGCGGCCGGGCTACGCCAGTTTCAAGACGGGATCGACCACCGCTACGAACCGGTCTGGCACTTGGAGTGCGTCGCAGCGGCGGCGCGGAATTTTGAGCTGGCGAGTCGGTTCACCTGCGAGACAAAGGCGTGACGAGAGCTGCGATAGGGGCCGCGCGCGTGCGGCGCCACATCTGAGTTGCTGGCTGCGTGGTCCCTGTTCAGGTTGCGGTCATGAAAATCTCCTCATGGATGCGCGGTTTGTTTGGGTTGATCCTGCTGTCGTCTCTGCAAGCACGTGCGGATGAAGCTCCACAATTCACCACCACCGCGTCGGGCTTAAAATATATCGTCACAAATCACGGCGAGGGCATGACGCCCCAATCCGGCCAAGTCGTCGTCGCACATTACACGGGGAAACTGGCCGACGGCACGGTGTTCGACAGATCGGTGGAGCGCGGCGAGCCGTTCGCGTTCACGCTCGGCCAAGGCCAGGTGATCAAAGGCTGGGACGAAGGCTTTGCGCTGCTGCGCGTGGGCGACCACGCGACCTTTATTATACCGGCAGTGCTCGCCTACGGCGAAAAAGGCGCGGGTGGGGTGATTCCGCCGGGGGCGACGTTGCGGTTCGAGGTGGAGTTTATTGATTTGAAGCAGCACGCCTTGGCCGACCACTTGGGCGAAATCATCGACCGCGATGGCGTGGATGCCGCGCTCGCGCGCTTCGTGCTACTCAAGGCGGAAAAGTTTGGCGACTATTACGTGAGCGAGGGGCAATTGAATGGGCTCGGCTACCGCTACCTCGGCAAAGGCCAACTCCCGGCGGCCATCGCGGTGTTCAAGCTCAACGTGGAGCTGTTCCCGCTGTCCGGCAACACGCACGACAGCCTCGGCGAGGCTTTGTTGAAAAACGGGCAGACCACCGCGGCTATCGCCGCCTACGAACAATCGGTCGCGCTCGATTCGAAGAACAAAAACGCCCGACGCATCCTCGCCGAACTCAAATCGGCGGATGGGGTGAGGTAGCTTTTTCTGGGGCCTTTCTGAAACCGCGAATGAACGCTAATCGACGCGAATTTGTTCTGGATATTTTAACCACGGATTAATCCGGATACGCACGGATAAAAGCAGTGATTTTGAAGATCAGGGTTCCACGCGGTTGCGCTGGGTGTGCGCCAATACGGTAGCCCCTTGCCTGCGGGGTTACCCCAGAGAATCAGATAATGAATTCCTCGATGGTTGCCCTGGGAGGGCTCGACCGCAGGCTGATTGTAATTACGGTGGTCACATGAAGACTTCAACGCTCAAGGTCGTGCCAATCGGAAATTCCCGCGGCGTGCGGCTGCCCTCGCCAATGCTGAACCGCTACAGGATCAAAATGGCTCTGGCCGTTGAGGAACGGCCTGAGGGCATCCTACTGAAACCGGTGCGTGACGACCGGTTGTCGTGGGAGGAAACCGCCAAGGCGATGGTGGCGGCGCGGGTGAGGGAAGGGGATGAATTTGCCGATGAAGAAAAGGCTGCGGTGGCGGATGGGTTGGATGAGCTCGACCGATGACGCCGGAACGCTACGGCATCTATCTGGCCGCGCTCGATCCCACGGTCGGCCGTGAGCTGGCCAAGACGCGGCCAGTGGTGATCGTGAGCATGGATGTGCTCAACCGGCACAGCGCACAGTGGTCATCTGCCCGCTCACCAGCAAACTCCACCCCGGCTGGCGCTCGCGGCTGACTGTGCGTTGCGCCGGTAAATCTGCGGAGATTGCGGTGGATCAGATACGAACCATCAGCACGCTGCGTTTGGTGAAGCTAGTGGATACGCTCAAGGCCGCGGATGCGGAGAAATTGAGGCAACTGATCGTTGAAATGTATGGACTGGCTTGAAAGTCGTTCAGCCCGAGATGGCAATGGCTCAATATTCTTCAGTTAGCCGTGACAAACAGGCGAACGATATCTTGCGCCATCTGTCTTGGCATGCCGCGCGACGGAGCGCACGGCCCACCTCGGAGCTGATTTGGGGTGGGTGAGATCGCAAAGGTGGACCGGGCGCTCTGTCGCGCGGTCAGCACCACCGTCATCAATTACGCTTGGCGCGCGGGCGCGGGCCGCACTTGGACCAGTCCCAGGGCTTGAAGCCGAGCTTCAGCGCGGGGGAGTTTTTCGCGAGCGCCCAGGTCTTCCTGCCTTCGGTGAGTTTGGGATCGGCGACGATCGAGAGGTGGTCGTGGCCGGCCTTTTTCCATGCGGCCCAACTGATGTGTTTCGGCGCGCCGGGGGTGTTGCTGTGAGGATTGGCGCTGGCGGGCAGCTTGCCTCCGGGAGCCCAGAAGCAGTTCGCGTTCGAGACGAGGGCGCCGTGGGCGATGTCGCCCTGGTCCCCACCGCAGACGAGGCGCCGGGACGGACCGACGACGATGTTGTTAACAAAATTCGCGCTCCACTGGCCGGGCTCGACGCGGGAGACGGAAGCCAGGGCGTTCTGGCCGCGGGCGAAAATGTTGTAGCGGACGACGCTCTCGCGCGCGACGTGGATGTTGAACGGCGCGTCCTTGGTGTCGTGCACGAGGTTGTGCTCGACGAGCAGGTGCGCCGAGCCCTCGTCGAGGTAGATGCCCCAGCCGCCGTAGTCCTGCGACCAGATGTCGTGCAGGTGATTGCCGCGGACGACGGTGCCGGGCTGCACGCCGAGGGTGTAGATACCGCCCATGTCGCTGAGGCCGCCGGCGCCGATGTGATGGATGAGATTGTGCTCGATGCGGTTGTTGCGCGATGGCGTCTCGCGGAAGCCCCAGGTCCAGCCGGTGGAGATGCCGGTGTAGCACGCGTGGTGGATGTGGTTGTGCGCCACGGTGCAGTCGAACGCGTGCCCGAGGAAGATGCCCACGCCTTGATAAAAGACGCGGCCGATGTGGTGAATCGTGTTGTCCGTGATCGTGAGCCGGCCGGTGCGGCCGTCAATGTGCCCGTCCAAGTCGGTGCCGCCGCCGCGGATGCCGCCGGCGCCGAGGTCGTGAAGCTGGTTGCCGACGGCGGCGCAGCCCCGGCAGCCCTCGTCGAACTCAAGGCCATAGAGACCCGCGAGCTCGATCACGCAGTCGCGCACGGAGCAGTCCCGCGCGGCGCGGAACTTCACGGCGCCGGGCACGCAATGCGCGGCCTGGATGCTGCCGCCGAGGGGAAATTCGTCGCCGTAAGCCGTGGCCTGATGGAACTGCTGCGTGAGGGAGATGGGGGAGAACCAATCGGCGTGGCGAAACGTGAGCCCGTGGAAATGCAGCCCGCGGACATGGGGCGTGGCGTGCGCGTCGGTGGGGGCGATCGAGTCGTTGAAGAATTCGCCGCTGGCGCGGATGAAGGTGTTGATGCGCGGGGCGGTGACGACGGTTTTGGCGGGCGTCTCGCCGGGGCGGGGCAGGTAGTGGAGGCGGCCGGTCTCGCGGTTGAGATACCATTCGCCGGGCTCGGTCAGCGCCTCGAAGAGATTGTCAATGTAGTAGCGGGCGAGGTCGCGGTTGCCGTAGGCCGCGGCGAAGGCTTCGTAGAGATTAAACACGGAGCGGCGGGCGAAGCGGAGCCAGCCGGTGCGCGGGTTGAGCTGCGGGCGCGGCATGCGCTCCTCCACCCAGTAATGCAGCACGACGAACTCGGCGTCGGGCAGGGAGACCCAGTTTTGCACGTCGCCGGGCTTGGGTTTGAACGTGTCGCTGCCGGCGAAGAGGTGGCCGGCTTCAGGATTTTTGATCTCGCCGATGTGGAAGACCTTATTCGCGCCATGCTCGTCGGGGGAGAATTTGGGCAGGCGGGCGCGCGGGGCACGGCGGCCGTTGACGAAGAGCGAGCGGAAGAACCAACGGCCGACGGCGACCTCGGGCAGGTCGAGCGTCCATTCGGTGCGGCCGTTGCGCGTGCCGACCTGCCAGCCGGTGAGCACCTCGCCGCCGTCGAATACCGGCCGGGCGCGCGGCGCGGCCTCGAAGGTGAGGTGTGAGTCACCCGAGGTGAACTCGACCGTTTGCGTCAGGGCGTAGCGGCCGTCATGCACGATGACCTTGGCGGGGCCGCTGAGTTTGCCGGCGGCACGGAGCGCGCGGAGATTGTCACGCGTGCCGGCAAGCGTGGCCCAAGGGCCATCGCGGCCGGAGCTGGCGGGGGCCGCGAGGCGGCCGGTCCATTGATCTTTACCTTGGGGCGAGAGGTGGAAGGTGGGCATGGCGAGGGAAGGCAGTGCGAGCCAAGCCATGGCCGCAGACACTGGCGAAAATAAAATCACCAATGCTACAGGTAGGAAGAAATCGTATGCTCAGGACCGCGACGATGGGCAGGCCGGCCTGACTCATCAAAGGAGCTCCTGTTTTCCCTCTGCGGTGGCGCGCAGAAGCGCGGTTGCGTAGAACGCGGCGGAGCGTTTGATGTCGGTGACGGGGAGGGAGAGGTGGTGGATCATGGGGTGGGCGGGTGGGGGGGGGGGGG
>JADLBI010000156.1 GCA_020847775.1 Opitutaceae bacterium | reverse complement strand
TCCACGCCGGCGGCCGCGGCAAGGGCTCCTTTACCAACGGCTTCAAAGGCGGCGTGAAATTCTGCCAGACCAAGGCCGACGCCAAAGCCATGGCGGGCAATATGCTCGGCCACACCCTCGTCACCGCGCAAACCGGCCCCGCCGGGCGCAAGGTGCAGACGATCTACTTCACCGTCGCGAGCGACATCAAAAAGGAATACTACCTCGCCATCCTCCTCGACCGCGCCTCATCGAAACCCGTCATCGTCGCCTCGACCGAAGGCGGCGTGGAAATCGAAAAGGTCGCGCACGAGACGCCAGAGAAAATCACCAAGGTCCTCGTCGATCCCGCCTACGGCCTCGCCGACTACCAAGTGCGCGAACTACTCGGCGCGCTGAAATTCAACCCCGCCGAGGCCAAGAACGCCGCCAAACTCATCCGCAACCTCTACCGCATGTGGTGGGAGACCGACGCCTCGATGGTCGAGGTCAACCCGCTCATCACCACGCCCGACGATCAGGTGCTCGCGCTCGACGCCAAGGTCTCCTTCGACGCCAACGCGCTCTTCCGCCACCCCGAAATCGTCGCCCTCCGCGACCTCAACGAAGAGGACCCGAAGGAAATCGAAGCCTCAAAATACGACCTCGCCTACATCGCGCTCGACGGCAACATCGCCTGCCTCGTCAACGGCGCCGGTCTCGCGATGTCCACGATGGACATCATTAAGCACTACGGCGGCAACCCCGCCAACTTCCTCGACGTCGGCGGTGGCGCGTCCAAGGAGAAAGTCGTCGCCGCCTTCAAGATCATCCTCGGCGACGCCAATGTGCAGGGCATTTTCGTGAACATCTTCGGCGGCATCATGGACTGCAACGTGATCGCCGAAGGCATTGTCGAAGCCGTCAAGGAAGTCGGCCTCAAGCTTCCGCTCGTCGTGCGTCTCGAAGGCAACAACGTCGCCGCGGGCAAGACCACCCTCGCCCAATCCGGCCTCGCCCTCGTCTCGGGCGACACCATGGCCGACGCCGCCCAAAAAATCGTGAAGCTGGTGGCCTAACGCCACCAGCGGAGTAGCGGGTAGTGAGTAGCGTGTAGCAAGCATACCAAGCCGACAAAACCGCGAAACACCGTCCACCACTCCACCCTACCCACTACTCGCTACTCACTACTCGCTACCCACTACTCATTACTTTCCCCATGAGCATTCTAATTTCTCCCACCACCAAGATCATCGTCCAAGGCATCACCGGCGCCTTCGGTGGCAAGCACGCCCAGCTCTCGCTCGACTACGGCACGCAGGTCGTCGCCGGTGTCACCCCCGGCAAGGGCGGCCAAGTCTTCGAACACAACGGCGTCAAGGTGCCGATCTTCAACTCGGTCGCTGAAGCCGCCAAAACCACCGGCGCGACCGTCTCCGCCATCTTCGTGCCGCCGCCCTTCGCCGGCGACGCGATCTTGGAATGCGTTGACGCCGGGCTCGATCTCGCCGTCTGCATCACCGAGGGCATTCCGATCAAGGACATGATCCGGGTGAAGCGTGCGATGAGCGGCGCCAAGACGCGCCTCATCGGCCCCAACTGCCCAGGCCTCGTCACGCCCGGCACCGTCAAAGATTCCCACGGCGGCTGCCGCATCGGCATCGCGCCCGGCTACATTCATAAAAAAGGCCACGTCGGCGTCGTCTCGCGCTCCGGCACCCTCACCTACGAAGCGGTTTACCAAATCACCTGCAAGGGCCTCGGCCAGTCCACCCCAGTCGGCATCGGCGGCGACCCCGTCAACGGCACCTCGCACCTCGACGTGATCAAACTCTTCAACGAAGACCCCGACACCAAAGGCATCATCCTCATCGGCGAAATCGGTGGCAACGCCGAGGTCGAGGCCGCGCGCTGGATCAAGGCCAACTGCAAAAAGCCCGTCGCCGGTTTCATCGCCGGCGCGACCGCCCCCGCCGGTCGCCGCATGGGCCACGCCGGCGCGGTCGTCGGTGGCCACGAGGACACCGCCTCGGCCAAGATCGCCGTGTTCAAGGAATGCGGCATCGAAGTCGCCGCCACCCCCTCCGACATGGCCGACGCCCTCCTCCGCGCCGCCAAGGCCAAAGGAGTCACACTGGCATAGTGTATCGCAAGCAAGAGCCAACGACTGATTTTCCATCCCGACAGGGTCACTTTTATGCCTAGGAAAATCGTGGGCATATTACTCGCCGCTCTGTCCGCTTGTGTTTGCGCAGGCAATATCCCTGCACCGCCACCCAAGCCCACGGAAGTTGATCTCCTATGGTTTTATGAAGCCCTGAATAACGCCGACCAGTTGGAGATCCTTGAGGGGCTGCCCCATCACTACTGGGAACCGGTCGAACGGGAGATCGAGATTTCCAAGCATCCAACCACAACCATCGCCAAACAGGTCTTCTATTCACAACGTCTCCCGGCCGACAAAGAATTCAAAGCCAAGCTCACCACTGGCTTTCTGTGCCAAAACCTCTTCATACCGCATAAACCTGGCGACCTGATTGCATTCAAACAGTGCGGCGGGTTTCACGCCGATTATGGACTCCAATGGTTAAAGGAAGGCGAACTGGTTGCTGCCGCCTTAATCTGTTTTGGGTGCGGAGAAATTCAAATCGTCGGTGGCAAGATGGATATCCTTGCCGACATGACCGAAGAGGGCGGTGACTTTTTTGCCCGCGCATTAAAGCCGCTTCACGCCTTGCGCCCGCCCTTCCTCCATCAGCACCGATTACAGGAACTCAAACCACACGTCCCTAAGATTGAGCCCCCGGAGAAAGTAATAATCCAACCCCAATAGATTGCCTGAAAGGAGCCTTGGGTTGCGGAAAAGGCATACGGACCTGATGACGGGTCACCTTATCAGTTATCTGCTTGACGTATAATCTTGCGGCACCACTGTGATCGCCGTGATCAAGAGCTTCGCCAACGATGAGACGGAGAAGCTTTGGCAGGGCATCCGTTTGCGCCGACTGCCGCCCGACATCCACCGGCGGGCGCTCATGAAACTCCAACTGATTGATGCCGCAGTGGAACTCGCCTTCCTGCGCGTTCCGCCCGGCAACCGGCTCGAAGCCCTGAAAGGCAACCGGGCCGGGCAGCACAGCATCCGCATCAACGACCAGTGGCGCATCTGTTTTCATTGGACCGGAACCGACGCTGAAAAGGTTAAAATCACCGACTACCACTAAATCATCATGAGCAAAATCTCCCCCCTTATTCACCCCGGCCTCATCTTGCGGGACGAGTTCTTCGCGCCGCTGGGCATCACTCAACTGGCCGCCGCCAAGGCCACCGGCATCCCGCAGAGCCGCCTGAGCGAAATCCTCGCCGGCCGCCGCTCCATCACCGCCGACACCGCCGCCCGGCTGGGCCGGTTTTTCCAGGTTGATCCGCGGAGCTGGCTGAATCTCCAGGCCATGTTTGACCTGCGGGAGATGGAACGCTCTCATGGTTGGGAACTCTCCAGGGTTATCCCGGCGGAGCAGATGGCCTGAGCCATCAAAACCAACCCATGCAAACACCTGTCACCGCCGCCGCCAAGATCGCCGTGTTCAAAAAATGCGGCATCGAAGTCGCCGCCACACCCTCCGACATGGCCGACGCCCTCCTCCGCGCCGCCAAAGCCAAGGGCGTGACGCTGGACTAAAGCTCTCTCGATCTATTCAGCGGACTATCTGCGGTTCTCAATTGCGGTGCAACGCGCCCATATGCGCGAGCGATTGATCCTTTGCCCTCGCGCTCCAGCGGCGCGCAATCAGTATCACTCCAATCCCAAACCCTCCAACCTCGCACCGCCGCGGCGGTCCGCTTGCTCCCATGAGTGATTACCAGCCCAACCCCTTGCGTTACGAGTCCACCACTTATGCGCGCTGCGGTCGCAGCGGCCTGCGCCTGCCGCGCATTTCGCTCGGCCTTTGGCACAATTTCGGCGGTGTGGATTCGCTGGAGAACCAACGCGCCATGCTGCGCCGCGCCTTCGATCTGGGCAGCACCCACTTCGACCTTGCCAACAACTACGGTCCGCCTCCCGGCTCCGCCGAAGAGAATTTCGGCCGCTTCCTGCGTGAGGATTTCGCCGCCCATCGTGACGAGCTTATCATCTCGACCAAGGCTGGTTACTACATGTGGCCTGGTCCCTACGGCGAATGGGGTTCGCGCAAGAATCTGCTCGCTTCGCTTGACCAAAGTCTAAAGCGGCTCGGCCTGCCTTACGTGGATATTTTTTATCACCACCGGCCTGATCCCAACACGCCGCTGGAGGAGTCGATGACCGCGTTGGCAGACGCTGTGCGCTCCGGCCGCGCGCTCTACGTCGGCGTCTCAAACTACGACGCCGCGCGAACCCGCCAAGCCTCCGCCATACTCAAGGATCTCGGCGTGCCGCTCCTCATTCATCAGCCGAAATACAACATGTTCGATCGTTGGGTGGAGCCCGAGTTATTGCCAGCGCTCGCGGAGGTCGGCGCGGGCTGCATCCCCTTCTCACCGCTCGCCCAAGGCCTGCTGACCAACCGCTATCTCACCAGCATCCCGCCGGATTCACGCGCCGTGAAATCCGGCGTGTTCCTCAAACCTGACCAGATCACGACCGACGTGCAGGCCAAGGTCCACTCCTTGCACGAGATCGCCGTTGCGCGCGGGGCCACCCTCGCGCAGCTGGCCACGCTTTGGCTGCTCCGTCGGCCAGAAATCACCTCCGTCCTCATCGGTGCCAGCAAGGTGGCGCAGATTGAAGACATCCATGGGGCGCTCAGCCAACCGCCGCTGGCCGAATCAGAGCTGACGTCGATCGATGTCATTCTTAGGACCGTTTCAACCGACCGCTAGAAGCCGTCAAACCGCGTGCTGAGAAACGAAATCAGCGATGGCCTGAGGCGAGGCCGCCACCCGGTGCTTCACGATCGGCCGCGTCTTGAGCCTTTCCAGGCGGGGATGGGTCGGCTCGATGCCAATGGCTCCGACTAGGGTCTCGGGGAACTTTGCCGGGCTGGCCGTCGAGAGGACGACACTCACGCCGTCTGCCGAAAGGGCTTTGAAACCGCAGGCGGTGTGCGGGTCCGCGACGTAGCCGTGGCGCGCGTGCACCTGTTTGATGATACCGGGAATCTCCGCATCCGCGCAGCGCGAGGCGGTGAAACAATCGTGATCAAAATTCTCGAACCGATACTCGCCCGTGCGTTTGAAATCCGCCATCACGGCGCGGACGCGGGCGGTGTCGCACCCGAGGTTGTAGTAGAGGAACCGCTCGAAATTGGAGGCCACCTGAATATCCATCGAGGGCGCGAGGCTGGGCCGCACGTCCGCCACGCGATACTCGCCCGTGGTGAACAGGCGGTAGAGAATGTCGTTTTGATTCGTGGCGACCTTGAACGAACGAATCGGCACACCCATGCGCCGCAACAACCAGCCGGCGAGCACATTGCCAAAATTGCCTGTCGGCACCACGAACTCCGCCAAGGCGCGCGCCGATTCCGGCAGCCGCAACCACGCATAAAGATAATAGACGCACTGCGCGAGCACCCGGGCGAGATTGATCGAGTTGACGGCGGAAAGCCGGTGCCGCGTGCGGAAATCTTGATCGCCGAAAATTTCCTTCAGCGCCGCCTGCGCGCTGTCAAACGAGCCGTCGATCGCGAGGGCGTAAACATTGGCCGCGCCGGTGCAGGCCATCTGCCGTTCCTGCAACGGCGACACACGGCCATCGGGATACAAAATAAAAATCGCCGTGCCGGGCTGGCCGAGCAGCGCATGAATCGCCGCCGCGCCCGTGTCGCCCGAGGTTGCGCCAAGCACGTTGATAGTCTGGCCGCGCACGGCACACTGATGCCCGTAGAGATTGCCGAGCAGTTGCAGCGCGAAGTCCTTAAACGCGAGGGTCGGACCATGAAACAGCTCCAACACGTAGGTGCGCTCGTCGAGCCGAACAAGCGGCGCGATGCCAGCGTGGTCAAACGTCGTGTAGGATTTCGCGACGATACCGCGCAACACCTCCGCCGGAATATCGGTGGCGAAGCGGCGCATGAACTCGAAGCATAGCGCCGGATAATCCAGCGCGCCCCACTTCGGCCATTCCCGCGAGAGGTCGGGCAAGGTCTCCGGCAGGTAGAGCCCGCCGTCCGGCGCCAAGCCGGTGGCCACGGCATCGGAAAAGCCGAGCGCCGGAGACTGTCCACGAGTGGAGATATATTTCATGACGAAAAAGAGGCCAGGACTCAGAATTCAGGAATCAGCAGTCCGAAGCCGGAAGTATATTCCAGACCTCGAATTTCTTCCTTCATCACTCCGCCTTCCTCCTTGGCTTTTACGAGCCGAGTGACTCGAGGTGGAAGGCGTCATGCGCGAGGCGCGCGGCCTCATCCGCCCGGTCGAGATCGATCACGATGGAGATTTTGATCTCCGAGGTGCTGATAAGCTCGATGTTGATGCCCGCGTCGGCCAGCGTCTGGAAGAGCGTCGCAGCCACGCCGGAATGCGTTTTCATGCCGACGCCGACGACGGAGAGCTTGGCGATGTGTTCGTGAATCGCGACTTGCCCACCGCCGATGTCATCGAGGACGGGACCGAGGGTCTTGACCGCCTTGTGCGAATCGCCCTGTGGCACGGTGAAGGTGAGGTTGGCAATGCCGTGGCGCCCGACATTCTGCACAATCATGTCCACGTTGATGTTGGCGTCGGCCAGTGCCCGGAAGACGCGCGCCGCCGAGCCGGGCTTGTCGAGGATATTGCTGACGATGACCTTGGTCTGGTCCTTGTCCACGGCGACGCCGCGCACGACGACCTTTTCCATATAAGCGACTTCTTCTTTCACGATGGTTCCCGGGTTGTAGTTGAATGAGGAGCGGACTTCGAAAACGACGTTGTGTTTCTTGGCGAACTCGACGGAGCGCGACATCATCACCTTCGAGCCGGATGAGGCCAGCTCGAGCATTTCGTCGTAGGAAATCTCCTCGAGCTTGCGGGCGTTTTTGACGACGCGCGGATCGGCGGTGTAAACGCCGTCCACGTCGGTATAGACTTCGCATTTGTCGGCCTTGAGGGCGGCGGCGAGCGCGATGGCGCTGAGGTCGGATGCCCCGCGGCCAAACGTGGTTACGTGGCCGGCTTCGTTGATGCCCTGGAAGCCGGCGACGATCACGACGCGGCCGGCCTTGAGGTCCTTTTCCAGCGGCGCGGCGTTGATGGTTTTGATCTTGGCCTTGGTGTGCACCTTGTCGGTGAAGATGCCGGCCTGCGCGCCGGTGTAGCTCACCGCATCGACGCCGAGGCCTTGCAGCGCCATGGCGGTCAGCGCGCAAGTCTCCTGCTCGCCGACGGCGAGCAGTTGGTCGAGCTCGCGCTCGTTGGGCTGCGGGCACACGGCCTTGGCGCGGGCGATCAGCTCGTTGGTCACGCCAGCGCGGGCGGAGACCACCACGACGAGCTCGTTACCCGCGTCTCGGGTGAGCTTGATGCGGTCGGCGACCTTTTTGATGCGTTCGACGTCACCGACGGAGGTGCCGCCATATTTTTGGACGATGCGTGGCATGGTCGGATGAATTGCTAGGCGTTGAAATCGCTGATGCGGAGCAGGAGGGGCCGGTCCACCACGGCCGGCAAGGCTTGCAGTTGTCGGAGTGTTTTCTGCATGGCCAGCTCGTGGCTGTCGTGGGTGGTCAACACGAGCGAGGCGGTGCCGCTCGCTTCAGAGGGGCTCTGGATCACGCTCGCGATGCTGACGTGGTGGCGCGCCATGACGGACGCGACTTTGGCCAAGACGCCGGGTTGGTCCTTAACCGTGAGTCGCAGGTAGTAGCGGCCGTGGATGTGCTCGAGCGGCGCGGGTTTCACACCGCCGCCCGCGGGCAATGGCACCTCGGAGGTGAGGTGCACGCCCTTGCCGTTGCGCAACAGCGCGACGGCGTCGGCAATGTCGCTGATCACCGCGCTCGCAGTTGCGTCCTGCCCCGCGCCCTTGCCGATGTAGAGCGTGGTGCCGACCACATCGCCGGTGACGGAGATAGCGTTGAACACGCCGTTGACACTCGCGATGACGTTATCCTCGGGCAGCAGTGTCGGATGCACCTTGACGGAGAGTTCGTTGGCCGAGAAGTCGCGGGTGATAACGGCGAGCAGCTTGATGCCGTAACCGAGCGTGGCTGCGTTTTTGAAATCCGCCGGAGTGACGCGCTCGATGCCCTCGACAATCATCTCGTCCGGATGCACCCAAACGCCGTGCGCGAGCCAAGCGAGGACGGCCGCTTTGTGCGCGGCATCCCAGCCACCGACATCGAGCGACTCGTCGGCCTCGGCGTAGCCCAGCGCCTTGGCCTCGGCGAGCACGCGACCATAGGGCTCGTCGCGCTCCTCCATCTGCGTGAGGATGTAATTGCAGGTACCATTCAGGATGCCGTAGATGCGCGGGAAACGATTGGCGATAAGACCTTCGCGCAGCGCCTTGATGATCGGCACGCCACCAGCGACACTGGCCTCGAAAAAGAAATGGCCGCCGTGCTTGCGCGCCGTCGCGAAAATCTCCGCGCCGTGGGCGCAGATCAGCGCCTTGTTGGCAGAGACCACGATCTTACCGGCCTTGAGGGCGGCAAGCGTGACGCGGCGGGCCAGCGTGGTGCCGCCCATCAGTTCGCACACGATTTGAATCCTTGGGTCGGTCGCGACCGCCAACGGATCGGTGGTGAACGTGGCCGCGGAGGCCTTGATCGGACGCTTGCGCCGCAGATCGCGGACCGCGATTAAAGGAAAGCGCAGGCTGACGCCGAGGCGCGCCTCAAGCTCCGCGCGGTTCTGCGCGAGGTGCTTCCAGACTCCCTGCCCCACTGTGCCGAATCCGCACAGCCCAATGTTGATGACGGTGTGGTTGCTCATGCGGTGGTCGCATTTTTGCTCTTGTTCACAAAGCGGTTTTCGGTGCCGTTCAGCAGGCGACGGCAATTTTCACGATGGCGGATAATGACAAAGACGGCCACGAGTCCGGCGATGCCGATCAGCCAGCCCGAACAGCCCAGCGCCCAGGCTGAGAGCGGCAACGACACGGCCGCGAACATCGACGCCAGGGACACGTAACGCGTGGCATAGAAGGTGGCGGCCCACACCAGTCCGCCGAGCAAGGCGGGCAACGGCATCACGACGAAAAAGCCTCCGGCGGCAGTCGCCACGCCTTTGCCGCCGTGAAACCTGGTGAAACACGAAAAACTATGACCGAGCAGCGCGCCGACCAACCCGGCGATGCCCAATTGATACCAAGTGGGACCCGCGATATGGCCCTGCGAGGCCAATCCCCATTCCTCCAAATTAAACGAAACAGTGACACGTGTGCGCGCGAGCAACCCCCACGATGCCGCGATCGCGCCTTTCAAAACATCGAGCGCGAAGACCAGATTGCCCGGCCCCTTGCCGAGCACGCGGCGCACGTTGGTCGCGCCCGGATTCTTGCTGCCGACTTCGAAGATATTTACGCCTTTCGCGCGCGCGACAAGGTAGCCGAAGGGCAGCGAGCCCAACAGATATCCCAGCGTGCCGGCAAACAGGACGAAAACGATCATGGCTTACAGTTGCACGAACTTGGCCAGCTTGATGGCTTGATGCGACTTTAATTCCGCACGCGCCGCCGTGCTGGGCTCGCTGTCGAGATTGATGACCATGAGCGCGGTCTGGCCGGGCTCGTTGCGGCTGAGCGACATGTTGGCGATGTTGACGCCGTCCTTGCCGAGCAAGGTGCCGACGTAGCCGATCATGCCGGGCTGGTCGTGATTCTCGATGACGAGGAGCTTGCCAGTCGCCTCAACTTCCACCTCGCGATTGTAAATCTCGACGATGCGTGGCTTGCCGGTGCGGCCGATGAGTGTGCCCTTGGCGCCATAAATCGCGCCATCCGCCGCGACCGCCTCGACGGAGACCAGTTCGGTGTAGTCCACCTCGTCGGTGGATTTGAGCACGTGTGATTTGACGCCGAGCCGTTGCAGGGCCACCGGCGCGTTGACGAAGTTGACCGAGTCGCCGCTGATGCGGCGCAAAAATCCGCGTTGGATCGCGCGCGTGACGGAATTGGCGTCGAGATCGACGATCCGGCCCCAATACGTGATGTTGAGCGCGGCGATCTGCGGCGAACCCATCTGCTGGACGAGCGTGCCGAGCTTCTGGCCGAGGTCGAGATACGGGCCGAGCACTTTGAGCGTGGCGGCGTCAAGTGAGGGCATGTTCACTGCGTTGCGGATGACGCCGCCCTTCAGCACGTCGGCGATCTGCTCGGCGATCTCAATGCCCACGCTTTCCTGCGCCTCGGCGGTTGAGGCGCCGAGGTGCGGCGTCAGGTTGACATTGGGCAGCCGGCGAAACTCGCTTTCCTTGGCGAGCGGTTCGTCTTCAAACACGTCGAGACCGGCAGCGGCCACGTGGCCCGATTTGAGGGCTTCGAGCAGCGCGGTTTCCTTAATGATGCCGCCCCGCGCGCAATTGAAGAGTCGCACGCCTTTTTTGCATTTCGCGAGCGCGGCCTCGTCGATCATGTGCTGGGTGGCCTCGGTCAACGGCATGTGCACCGTGATGTAATCGCTCTCCGCCAGCAACTGATCGAGTGTCATGCCTTCGACCTGCATGGCCTTGGCGCGGCTCGGCGCGAGATACGGATCATAGGCCACAACGCGCATGCCGAAGGCCTGCGCGCGCT